>CAZMQR010000078.1:0-9507 GCA_964568325.1 uncultured Chloracidobacterium sp.
AGGAACTGCTCGCGTTCCTCGACCACGTGCTCGATATCAATCCCGCAAATGAGAAGGCCGCCGAATGGCACCGCGCGACCAAGGCCCTGCTTGCAAAAACCTTCGTCCAGCGCGCCATTGCCGCCCGCGAGGACGGCGAGTTCGACCTGGCTGAACAGTCGTTGGCGCAGGCGCTTGCCCATGACGAAAACTGTGTCGCCGTTTGGCTCAGGCGTGCTGAATGGGCTGATAATGACGATGAGCGAACAGCCGCCTACCGTGAGGTGCTCAAGGTCGATCCCGATCACGCCGAGGCCAGCAGCGCTGTCGATGAGATCGAGCGACAGCGTTCGCAAGCGGCCTTCTCCGATGCCAAGACGGCAGCCATGGCAGGGAAACGGAAAAAGGCCCTTGAACTCGTCGATGAGTTTCTCAGAACGGTTCCGGACAATGCCGAGGCGTGGGTGCTGCGGTCGAATCTTGCCATCGAATTCAACGACAAGATCCAATCGCTGGAAGAAGCGCTCAAGATCGATGAATATCATCTGACGGCCCGTGCAATGTACGATTTTCTCACGACCACGCTGCGGCCCGAGCCGGTGGTTGAGCAGGTAGAGATCGCAGAACAGCCCGCCGAGAAGCACGACGATCCCACGCTCCAACCGGCACAGGCCGAAGATGATCCGGTTGCGCAACTCGCCGCAGAACTCGCTCCCCCGGAAGAGCCGCATAGAAGTGTAGAAGAGATATTTGGTGTTGCTCATGATGAGGTCGATCCTGAAGGCCTTACCGCTGAGAGCGTTTCCGTGCCCGAAGAGATCATTGCGACAGATGTCGGCGGCAACCATGACGATCCCTTTGCCGAGACCGTCGCGGCCCTCGCGGTTGACGGCTTAGTTTCTGAACACACACCGGCTTCTCCTCTTACTGAACAGGGCGTTCCATGCCCATTCTGTCGAGGTGAAAATACATCGCAAGCATTTGAATGCGCGTCTTGCAACGCTATCCTAAGCCATTCCGATATCGACGTTCTCCTCGCAAATCCGAAGGCTGACCACGGCGTCGTCCAACAGGCTGTGACAGAAATGGAGGCGGAATGGAACCTTCGCGACTTCAGCGTGACCGAACTCAAGGTCCTCGGACTCGGCCATTTCAACCTTGGCAACCATCGCGACGGCCTAAAGTATCTCCACGAAGCCTCTCGACTTGATCCAAATGACGTCATCCTCGCCGGCGAAGTGAATGCGATAGCGATCCGCCTCGATGAGATGCAGCGGCAGGAAGAGCTGCATGGCGACATGCCGAGAGGGCGGACAATACTCGTCGTTGACGACAGCCCCACGGTGCGCAAGCTGATCTCCGGGAAGCTCGAAAAATCGGGCCACACAGTGGTCTGTGCCGCCGACGGCGTCGAAGCACTTGAACAACTCGAAGGCGGCCTTCCCGATCTTGTCCTTCTCGACATCACGATGCCTCGGATGGACGGCTACGAGGTGTGCAAGCAGATACGTGCAAACCCGGAAGCACGTGATCTGCCGGTAGTGATGATCTCCGGCAAAGACGGCTTCTTTGACAAGGTCCGCGGCCGGATGGCCGGTACGACCGGTTATGTGACCAAGCCCTTTGGCCCGGAGACACTGATGAAAGCCCTCGAGACCTATCTGGCCCCGACCAACGAACAAACGCCGGCGTCCTAATTCTCCTGCGGCACCTGATGGACCGCGAAAAACTACAGAAATTCGTCTCGTCTGCTGCGGCTGACCTTGCGTTGGTTCGCAGTTCCCTGCTTATTGCCGGCCAGGGAGGCGAAGCTGACCTGGCCGCGTCGGCCCGGTACCTGGAACACCTCAAGACAGAGGCTTTCACAAACATGCAGCCGGCGCTGGCGGTAATGGCCGCCGATTGTGCGACTGCGTCGGCTGTCGTCGCGAGTGGCGATACGTCCGGGCCTGCCATCGGCAGAACTCTAGACCTAATCGCCGCGATGGAGGCCGCGCTGCTGAGCATTCCGCTCGGATCGGATGACTTCATCGCGGACATCGGCCAATTTGTCGAGTCATCCTTTGACAGCCTGCTGCCCGAGACATCTGAAACGCAGCCATCACCGGCGCCGCCTGAGGTCTTTGACATCGACGACGAAACCCTTGATGTCTTTCGTGATGAGGCCGGCGATCTGCTCGCGAGCATCGACGCCAATCTACGCACGTTGGCCAACGCTCCCGGCAACCAGGCCGCACTCTGGGAGGTCCGCCGGAGTTCGCATACATTCAAGGGTGCCGCAGGCATCGTCGGGCTAACCAACGCCGCGGCCGTCGCCCACCAGATGGAAGATCTACTCGACAAGATGGTCGAGTTCCAGAGAGATGCGACGCCGGAGGTAATGGAATTCCTCAACGGAGCAGCCATCCGTCTCAATTCGATCGTCAGGTTTGGCGAGGCATCGGACGAAGCAGCGGATGAATCGTTCGCACGCGCGCTCGCCTGCTTTGACCTTCCGGGTGATCGAGCAGGCGAACCTGCAAACGCTGATGGCACGCCGTCAAAGGCCCCGACAGGATCTGTAAGCACTCCGGCGGGCCCGGTTGTCCGCGTATCGCTTGAACGTCTCGATGATTTGCTAAGGATCTGCCACGGCCTCTTAGTGAACCGTTCGGCCCTCGTCGAGCGCTTCGCCGAACTCAACCTCAACGGCCGTGCAGAAAAGGTCGATGAACTCTTCGAGGTCGGCCGCCGCCTGACCGGCGAACTGCAGGACAAACTGACGCAGATCCGAATGGTCAAATTCTCGACGCTCGAAACCCGGCTCGCGCGTGCGGTGAATGTCACCTGTATCGATGAGGGCAAAAAAGCTGCCATCGAGATCGAGAACGGCGAGACAGAGCTCGATACACGCCACATCGACGCGCTGATCGAACCGTTACTGCACCTGCTAAAGAACGCAGTCGTCCACGGGATCGAGAGGCCCGAGACCCGTCGCCTGATCGGCAAGCCTGAAAAGGGCACGGTGCGAGTACGTATCGATGCCAACGAGGCGGCGATCATCCTGACGGTCGCAGACGATGGGGCCGGCATTCCGCTTGCCCGCCTTAGAGAAAAGGCGCCCCTGAGCGATATCGACGATTCCGAA
Organism: uncultured Chloracidobacterium sp.; assembly: GCA_964568325.1. Lineage (GTDB taxonomy): Bacteria > Acidobacteriota > Blastocatellia > Pyrinomonadales > Pyrinomonadaceae > OLB17. The sequence goes on from CAZMQR010000078.1 coordinate 3,107, forward strand.
GTTCTCAAGCTCATCTTTGAGCGCGGCCTGACGACTGCAGAAAAGCTCGACCTCAACGCCGGCCGAGGCGTCGGCCTCAGTATTGTCAAAGAATCGATCGAATCGCGCGGCGGTTCTGTGATGGTCGATTCCAGGGCGCAGGTGGGAACGACGTTCACGATACTGCTGCCGCTGCAATCATCCCGGCCGGAGCCGACGCCTGACCTTGATACATACGTCGCTGACGAACCCGTATCCGATGTCATCGACACAACGCCACTTGTTCTCGTCGTAGATGACAGCTCAACCATCCGGAGCCAGTTGGCTAGACTCATCGAACAGGCCGGTTTCCGCGTGATCACGGCCAACAACGGAGCCGACGCGCTCGAACTGCTGCTGAACAATATGGGGCCCGATCTGATCCTCTCCGATATCGAGATGCCGCAGATCGACGGCTGGCAGTTTCTCGAATATGTCAAAACAGACGAAAACTTTGGCCGCACGCCGGTCGTGATCATCACATCGCTCGATGCCGACGAATACCGCGAACGTGCGTTCTCGCTTGGCGCGTCGGATTACATCGTAAAGCCGTTTGGCACGCGCGATGTCGAGCGGGCACTCAGCATAATAAAAGCGCCGGTCGCGGCCTAGTCATTTGGCGGCCGGCTCGGCCGGATCTCGATCCTGCTCGGCAACGCCCGCGCATCCATAGCCAAAAGGCCCATAACCACCTGAGCAATGTCCTCGGGCTGAAGCTGCCACGCCTTTTCGTCGGCGATCGTGTCACCGCCAAACTCAGTATTCACGCTGCCCGGACAGATATAGCTCACCTTGATATTGTCCTGACGCACCTCCTGCATAAGCGCTTCGCTAAAGCCGTTCAGGCCAAATTTCGAAGCATTGTATGCCGCCATGCGCGCATGCGGATACTGTCCGGCCAGCGATGAGATGTTGATGATATATCCGCCGCCACGCCGTTTGAGCATCGGTATCGCGTGGTGGCAAGCGTAGAATACGCCAAACAGGTTTGTCTCGAGCGTCTCCCTGAATTCATCGGGCGAGATCTCCTCGATCGCCTTGCCATTGATGCCGATGCCCGCGTTGTTAATGAGAATATCGACGCCGCCGAAGCGTTTTTCACAACTGTCCACCAGGGCTTTCACCTCTTGCTCATTGCGGACGTCACACAGCTTGCCTGCGGCGGTCCCGACGGACGAAAGCCGCGCGACGGCCGCCTCGATCTCTTCGCGAGAACGGGCGCAAATAAAGACGCTGGCACCTGCGCCGGCGAGTCGTTCGGCGATGGCGTAGCCGATGCCTTTGGTTCCACCCGTGATGACCGCTACTTTAGATGTGAGTTCCATTTCTCTCCGTACTCAGAGCTTCGCCCTCAAGATGTCATTAACGACCTTTGGATTCGCCTTGCCTTGCGATGCCTTCATCACCTGGCCGACAAAAAAGCCGAACAGGGCATCTTTGCCTCCGCGAAAGGCCGCAACCTGGCCCGGATTTGCCGAGATCACGTCGTCAACGATCTTCTCGATCGCGGCTGTGTCCGATACCTGCTCAAAGCCTTTCGCACTGATGACCTCGTCTGCGTTTTGCCCGCTCGCAAACATCTCGGCAAATACTTCCTTCGCCTGATTGTTGCTGATCTTGCCGCTGTCGACGATAGCGATCAGTTCGGCCAGATCCTCGGCGGTCACGCGAGAATCTGCAAGCTCTGCGCCCGCGTTGTTCAATTCGCGAGTAAGCTCGCCGAGGATCCAATTTGCCGAAACCTTCGGCTTCGCCGTTATCCGTGCCGTCGTCTCAAAGAACTCGGCCATAGCCCGGTCCGACGTCAACTGTGTCGCCTCATTAAAGCCGAGGCCGTAGGTGGCAGTAAACCGCTCGCGCATCGCATCGGGCATTTCCGGCATTTGTCGCTTCGCGTCCTCGATAAATTCGCTCGAGACGCACAGCGGCTGGAGGTCGGGCTCCGGAAAATATCGATAGTCGTGGGCGTCCTCTTTTGAACGCATTACGCGTGTTTGGTTTTTCTTTTCGTCCCAGAGCCGCGTCTCCTGACTGACGCCCTCGCCCGATTCGTGAGCCTCGACCTGACGTTCGATCTCGTATTCGATCGCTTTCTGCATAAAGCGAACCGAGTTGAGATTCTTTAATTCGACCTTGTTGTTAAAACCACTCTCGCCGACCTTTCGCACCGAAACATTCGCCTCGCAGCGGAGATTTCCCTTCTCCATATCGGCATCGCTCGCGCCGACCCAACGCAACGCCTGACGAACGTGATTAACGTAATCAAACGCCTCCCACGAGGTGCGAAAATCCGGCTCGGTCACGATCTCGCCGAGCGGCGTGCCGGCACGGTTGAGATCGACGTATGAATAGCGGTCGGTGTCTGGAAGGCCCTCGTGGACATTCTTGCCCGCATCTTCCTCAAGGTGCATCCGCTGGATGTTGATAGGCATCGGACGCCAATCGCGTGCATGGCCGCTCTCGTCTCGGTCGGCCGTCATTATCGTCAGCCTGCCGTTGGCAGAGAATGGCTTGTCGTATTGCGAGATCTGATAGCCCTTTGGCAGGTCAGGGTAGAAGTAGTTCTTGCGGGCAAAAACGGATGTTTCCTGAATCTCAAGCCCCAACGCCAACGCCGCCCGTGCCCCAAGCTCGATCACGCGCTTATTCAATACCGGCAACGCACCGGGCAATCCCAGGCACACCGGACACGTATTCGCATTCGGCTCGCCACCCGTCTCCACCGCGCACGAGCAGAATATCTTGCTCTCGGTAGCAAGCTGCGTATGTATTTCCATTCCGATAACGGCTTCCCAACCTTGTTTCATATCAAACCGAGGCCAGTTTCTCTTCGATCCAAGAATTAAGGCTCTTGCCGCTCTTCTTCGCGGTGGAATAAAGTCGCTGGTGAAGTGAAGGAGAGATGCGGACGACAAAATTGCCCGAAAACGGCCGATCCGGGTCTTCGCCGCGTTGCTTGCAGAACTCCAGATAATCCTCGACCGAAGCCTTAAATTCCTTCTTCAATTCCGCAACCGATCGCCCATAGAACGTTATAACGTCCCGCGTGTTAATGACGACACCGTGGAACATCTCCATATCGTCATCAAAATCAACTGCCGCCTCATAACCCTTATACTTCATATCGATCGACACCAGCCTCTTTAAGAAATCTCCGCATATCTTTGACAGCCCCTTTGTCCGTTTCCTTCTGCGGGTGAGGACGATGAAAGACCGACCGAACACCGTTCAGCGCGATCCGAACCCGCGAGCCCCTGCCTTCCTCGATCTCTGCACCCAGAGCAATTAGCATGGTTTCAATATCGGCCCATTCAATATTCGATCGAACCGGATCGTCGAAAACTGATCGCAGAGACCTCTGGTGTTTTCGATTCACGGGTCTATAGTATCATTTGATGATATCATTCTCAAATCATCGCGTTCTTGGGTGGGTGAATAACGGCTGCGGCCGCGTGCGATTGCCCGTCGGCCAGAACGCACCGCCCGCAAAATAGCCGGGCTGCGTCCACACGCGCCGTCCGTAACGCGGCACGCGCCAGTGGCCGCCCACCCAATAGAATCCCTGATCGACGCCGGGCACCTGAACAACCTGGATCGGAACGGTCTGCATCGACTGCGCCCGGCGTGCCATTTCGATCGTCTCGCGTTCGAGCCGAGCGGTTCTCAGCCTTGCCGACAGTTCAGCCGTGGCTTTTGCCGATTCGGCATCTCGTCGTGCCCGTTCCTCAGGCGACGCAAAACCGAGGCGCTCGTAATTCTCACGCAGGTCCGCCTCGGCCTTGAGACGCTCGGTACGGTATTTCTCGAGATCGCGATTTGTCACCGTGTCCGTCTGCGCGTTGATGGCGATCGCCGTCAGAGCGACCGCGCAAAAGGCAAAGATCAGCTTTTTCATCATCGTATTGCTCCCTTTTGCTCCATCATAGCACGCTCTCGGTCTGTTTCATGTTTCAGCGTGTTTCACTCTTGTTTCAGGGCCGCTGAAACACCGTAAACTACTGTATACGTTAAGGTTACAGCCCCATTCGTGGCTTTGTTTCACTGTTTCGCGCAAAAAAAACTCCGCGCCACACGTGTGGCATAAATCGCGGGACACACCGATTTCAAAGAGCCAAAATGACCGTTGCAACCATAGCACAGCGATGCACAAAAGTCAAGGAATATCCCTCTTGGATCAGAACCCGAACGTCAGCCCGACGCGCCCGTTGGCCTTCGCCGTGCGATATCCGTTCTCGTAGTACTCATTGTCGAAAACATTCTCCACCGTGCCATAGAGCCGCAGCGTCATCTTATCGTCCTTTAGGCCGAACGTATATCCGGCCGTCAGATCTCCTCGTCGGTTGCCGCGAAACCGATAGATGTACGTGTTGAACGTCGAGTTGCTGAACATCCTCGCGAGGTAGTTCGACGTCGCAAGCAGGTCAAAGTTCACCCAAAACCTCTTTATTCGCTGTGTCGCAACCAGCGTAAATTGGTGCTCGGGAATGCCGAACGATGGCTGCTCGATACTCGTGACCGGCCCGACGGGAAAGGTCGGCCGCGCGTGGGCACGCAGGTCGCTGTTAGTGAACGTGTATGATGCAAAGAGGGTCGGCCCCTTGGCCGGCCTGATGTCGATGCTCGTCTCGACGCCACGCGAGTAGTGCCTGTCAAAGTTGTAATACGCCGATGCCCCGAAATCGTCGGTAGGCAGGTATGTGATCTCGTCCTTGATCCGCGTGTAGAAATAGGTCGCCGATGCTTTTACGCGCTCATTAGCAAAATACTGCTCGATACCGCCGTCGAGGCCGATCGATCGCTCGGGCTTCAGGGTCGGGTTGCCGAGCGGAAAGAATGCGCCGAAAAAGTAGTAGCTGCCAAACCGTTCGTACAGCGACGGCACGCGATAGCCGTTGCCGACGTGGGCACGCAGCTTTGTTCCGGTCTTGTCAATAAAGTAAGAGACCGCGCCATCAAACGTCCGGGCCGACGGCGGCGAACCTGCCGTCTGCGTCAAGACCGACGGCACAGCAGCGCTGAACTGAGGCTGTTTGAGGTCGAACGCTTGGTAGCGCAATCCGGCTGCAAACTGCAGATCACCGTCGAGCAGACTCACGAGGTCCTGCACGTAGAATGTGTTGCTGTCCTGTCGCGTTTTCGTGGACCAATCGTCGGTGCCGACCGGCGTCGTATTATCGCTGCCGAAACGCTCCTGTTCAAATTCGTAGCCTGCGGTCAGCGTATTGCGTCCGCCGGCCGTCCACGTCAAGTGAGCATTCGCGGTATGTATCTGCCCGTCAAAAATGCTCGCATACGCGCTCTGAAAGCCCGGGCCAAGCGGCCCGTCAATGTTCCGGCGGCTTGTATCGAGGCCCTGATAATGACCGCCGATCGTGAGGCTTCTGTTGAGGATCTGGTTAACGGCGAGTTGACCGCTAAAGAACCGCGAGTCCTGCCGTGCGTCGGGATCGTCAACGTCGGGACGGAAATTGACGCCCGGCAATGCATTGATGACCGTCGAGGTGTTGGCGGGCAAAGTGCCGAGAGTGTCGGGGCCGACGTTTAGGTTCACATCGGCGTCCGAGAAAAAGATGCGGCCGGAGATGCTCGTTTTCGCGTTCGGCTCGGCATCAAAACGAGCCTGCACATCTGTATTGTCAGCATCGTCGTTGCCGTCGATGCCCTTTCTGTAGGTCGTGTGCGATATGCCACCGCCAATACCGAATCCTTCGCCACCGTGCGAGAGCAGCCCACGAAAACGCCCAAGGCCAAGCCCGCCAAACGCACCGCCGATCTGCCCGTGCGTGCCACTTCTCGCCCTCGGCGTTTGAAAATCGAGTACGCCGCCGATGGCGTTTGTCCCATAAAGCGACGAACCCGAACCGCGGAGAACCTCCACTCGATCAACGCTCGTCAACGTGATATCGCTCAGAAACGGCGACGCGTCGCCCGTGATCGCCGCCGGATCGCGAAACCGAATGCCGTCGATCAGCACGGCCGTATCCTGATTCCTAAGCCCACGCGTCTTGATCGAGGCAGTCTTGCCAAACCCGCCAAGCTGCTGCACGCGAAAGCCGGGAATGGTGCGCACGCTCTCGATCAACGCAAGATCCGCCCGGTCACGCATCTGCCGGCCGTCGATAACATCGACGGTTTTTGAGACCTGTTCAATAGCTTGTTCACTCCCGGCTGCAATGTTGACCGTAACTTCTTCTCTGATCACAGGCGTCGGCGTTGGGGTAGGCTCTTGAGCGGCAAGACCGATCTTCAAAAAAACGATGACAACAAATACCTTTACTATTCTCATATGTATCCTCTTCTGCCCACACGCAGAATGGTTCTAACCTGGGCAAATGGGCATGAGTTCCAGACTGTGGATATTTGCGATTTGCGAATTGCGATTT
>CAZMQR010000079.1:0-3621 GCA_964568325.1 uncultured Chloracidobacterium sp.
CAGCCGTAATGGTTTTGCTGCCGTCGACATCACCGATGGCTACGAGCAGGGAGAGTGATCCTTTCGAGATCAGCTTTCCTTCGGCAAAGTTCGATCCGGTAATGACACATGCCACCGGAACTGTCCGGCCGGGCGAAGCGCCGGCAGGCAGCGGCCGCAATTATTATATTCTTCAGCTTAACCGGCCGACCGAGGATGATCTGTTGGATGACCTGCGCTCGGTAGGCGTCGAGGTTCTGCAATACGTTCCGCAGAGTGCATTTTATGTCCGCGCGACGCCGCAGGCGATCGCGACTGCCTCAGCGCGAGAATATGTTCGATGGGCAGGCGCATTTCTCCCGGAGCATAAGATATCATCCGTCCTTTCTCAGCAATTATTCGCGGCCCGGGCAGGACGAGCGCCTGCGGGCGGAATTTCTCCGATAGAGTTCACGGCGTCGGATCGCGCGATTTTTGACGTTGCGGTCTTTAAGACGGAACCGCTCGACAAGGTTGCCGACAGGCTGGCGTCTGTTTACGGGGCAACCATCATCCACCGCTCTGTTCTGCCGGCCAATTACTTCAACATGATCCGGGCCGAGATATCGCTGGATCGGATCGCGGGTGTGGCTGATATCCCGGGCGTGATCACGATGGATGCCTATTCGCGTCCACAGGCCGAGGATGAGCGGGCCGCACACATCGTATCCGGCAATTACACGGGTGCGACGACGATAAGCGCGCCGGGCTGGAGTTCGCTCGCGCAGTTTGGCCGTGACGGCACGGGCGTGACGGTTGGGGTGGCTGACGACGGTATCAGTATTCCGGGCAATGGCGGATTCTATATCACGTTAGCGAACACAATAAATGGCCCGATGCGCGGGGCCCCGGCCGGAGCAACGGGCGGCCACGGCCACCTGAATGCGAGCATTATCGCCGGTGACCTTCCGTTTTACACCTCGGCCGACCCGACAGGCTACAACTACGGTGTCGGGATCGCACGCAAGGCCAATATCATTAACATCCCACTCCTCGTTTCGGGCTACACGGGATCTGACGCGAATAACTTCGATGACACGGTCAGCACGTCCGGCGTGAACAGTGTGAAGGGCTCGATCAGCAACAATAGCTGGGGAAACGGGACAAACGGCAACGTTTACGATGCGTATACTGCCGGGTTTGACGGGTTTGTTCGAGACGCGTCCTCGGCGGGCACGGTCGATCCGATAAACATTATTTTCTCGGCCGGAAACTCAGGAGCGAGCGGCCTGACGAGGCCGAAGACCGCAAAGAATGTGATCGCGACGGGCAATTCGGAGAATCTACGGACTGAGCTTGGCGGAATGAGCGCCGACAGCATGGAGGACCTTGTAAATACATCGAGCCGCGGGCCGGCGGCTGACGGCCGCGTCAAGCCGGACATCGTCGCCCCGGGCGGCTATATCACCGGCGGCGGAGCAGGAACCGGAGCCTCGACGTTCGGGTTTGTTGCAGGGACATCCAATAACATTCTGGTCAGCAGCGGCACGTCGCACGCCGCGCCGCAGGTCGCAGGCGCAGCCGCACTGTTTACGCAGGCATGGAAGGAGAACAACAGCGGGATGAATCCGAGCCCGGCACTGATCAAGGCAGCGATCCTCAATACGGGACAGGAGATGACCGGCGTTAACGTCGGCACCGCTATCCCTAACGGCAATGAGGGATGGGGCCGGATCAATCTGAAGTATATGCTCCGAACCGGTGCTCCGATGAAACTGATCGATCAGACGAACACTGTACTGCCGGCTCCGGGATGGAACATGAATATCATCGGTGTTGTTGGCGATCCTTCGAAGCCTATCCGTGTGGCCCTAGTCTGGACCGACCCGGCCGGAGCACCTAACGCAAATCCCGCGCTCGTCAACAATCTCGATCTGACGGTGACGATCGGCGGGGTTGTTTATCGTGGAAATAACTTCACGGGCGGTATCTCAACGTCCGGCGGATCGGCGGATACGCTGAACAACGTCGAGCTTGTGCGTCTTCCCGCAGGAACGGCAACAGGGACGCCGTTTGTCATTAATGTCATTGCCACTACCCTCAACGGTGACGGTGTTCCCGGGAATGGCGATCCGACCGACCAGGACTTTGCACTTGTTGCCTACAATTATGCGACCCGGCCGACGGCAAGGGCAGACTTTGACGGCGACGGCCGCACCGACGTCTCGGTCTATCGTCCGACCGGCGGGATCTGGCATACTCAAAGGTCCTTCGACGGCTACATCGGGAAGCAGTTCGGTATCAGCTCGGACGTGCCTGTTCCGGGAGATTATGATGGTGACGGACGCACGGACCTCGCCGTCTTTCGAGGTGATGTAAATCCCGCAAATCCGGACTTTTTTGTACTTAGAAGTCTGACAAACACAGTGGGTTACGCAGTGTGGGGAACGTCAGGAGACGTTCCGATCACAGGCGACTATGACGGTGACAGCAAGGCTGACTATGCCGTATTCAGACCGTCAAATAACACGTGGTACATACAAAAGAGCTTAGGCGGATCGAGTGCGGACGGATTCGGCTCGGCGGGAGATCTTCCATTAGCGATGGATCTAGAAGGTGACGGAAAATCAAATATCGGCGTATTTCGCCCCGGGAACGCAACCTGGTACATTGCAAAGCCGACTGGGATTCCGTCGCAGAACTTTTACGCTATGCCATTCGGCATAGGCACAGACAAGCCGGTACCGGCAGACTATAACGGTGATAATATGGACGACCTTGCGGTTTTCCGTCCTGCATCGGGCATTTGGTATTTCTTATACAGCTCAGGCTTGACCGGAACCGTTCAGTTCGGAGCGAGCAGCGATATTCCGGTGCCCGGCGACTATGACGGTGACGGACGAGACGACCCGGCCGTTTTCCGCAACGGAACGTGGTACCTGCTTCGTTCCTCTGCGGGATTTGCCGGGATGACCTTCGGGCTCGGAACAGATATTCCGGTACCGAGAAAATATGTTCCCTAGCGGCGTTACTGAAAGGCCGGCGAGATCGCCGGCCCTTTTTTATGCGGTGAGGATCGCCACGCGATGCGGCGGCAATCCGAGCATGCACTCATCTCCGACCTCCAATCCGACAACGCGAAAAACTCGCGTCATCAGTCGAAGGCCGCCGGCGTCAAACTCAATTATCGACGTCGGGCCCCGGAACTTGATCGCGGTAACGACGGCACGCAGCAGATTATCCTCCGGAAAGGATGAACCGAGCGACATCGAGACCTGCTCCGGCCGGATGGCCAGCGTTGCATCCTGGTTTATAGGCCCCAATCGACTTTTTTGCGTTTGCTGGGCAAATAGGCGATGCGCGCCGTCGATGGTATAGAATTCAGGCAGGTCGGCGTCAGACGATGTCAGGCGGCGGGCTTTTATAAGATTCATCTCGCCTGTCGCCCGGGCGACCTTCACAGATAGCGGTTCATCATAGATCTGTTGCGGCGTCCCGCTCTGAATGACCTCGCCCTCGTCCATAACGGCTACTTCGTCCGTGAGCTCAAGTATCTGATCGAAGGAACTCGAAGCGAAGATCACGATCCTTCCACGTGCCTTGGCCGCCCGACGGATCATCTCAAAGCATGCGCTCCGCTGGGCCGCATCCATCTGCCCAAAC
>CAZMQR010000079.1:3721-9410 GCA_964568325.1 uncultured Chloracidobacterium sp.
CCGACGGATCATCTCAAAGCATGCGCTCCGCTGGGCCGCATCCATCTGCCCAAACGGTTCGTCGAGAAGCCAGACACGGTCTATTGTTTCCGCGGCCGCTTCAAACCTCGCCGTTTCGATCGCGCCCTGTGAGCCTCGTTCAAACGAGCCCCTTAACAACTCAATGAAAGTCTTTGATGAACTGCCGGTATATAGTGAGAGGCGACGTTCCTTTCGCTTCAGGCCCGTGATATCACGGCCGTCGAGTTCGATCTGTCCGCTGGTCGCCTTGGCGGCACCCGCGAGCACTTTCAGCAGCGTCGATTTTCCCGATCCGCTCGCTCCAAACAGCCCGATGACGCTGCCGTCATCAACCTCGAACGAAATGTCGCGCAAGGCCCACGTATTGCCGTATCGGCGGGAAAGCAAGTCTAATTTCAGAGGCATCTTGATCGTAATCGGAACTTCTGCGGGCGGGCGGCGTGCAAACAAAGAGTGCCCGTTGTCATCCGAATAGTGCAAGTATAAACTGATTTGCATCCTATCGGCATTGGCAGGAGAAAGTTATGTTTCGGATCATATATGGCCTACTGATCGCTTCGGTCATCGGACTTGGGACCATCAGTGCGGCCGCGCAGGGGACGCAGCCAAAAGCCAGCCCCAGGCCGCTGGCAACGCCGCCGCCGCCGGTCGTGACCGGCGCCGAGATCATCAGCCGTGCGGGCGATCTGGTCGATACGCCGGCTCGAAGTTCTATACCTGACATCGAGGCTCGCGAAAAAGGCGATGCTGACACCAACGTGACAGTCAGAGAACTCACCGAGCGAATAAACAGGCTGGAGGCGAATAGGAAAGACCCTTACGACGAAAAGCAGAAGCGAATGCTTCTCAACCTCGACATCCTCACGCGGGCCGAGCAGCGCGCCGAGTCCCTGAGAAAGCAGCACTTTGAGATGATCGAGAAGGAAAGCACGATCAAAACGAGGCTTGAGCAGCTCGAATATGAATCCCGGCCTGAGGTCATCGAGCGCACGCTCCAATTGTCCGGCTCCCTGCGGCCCGAAGAGGTCCGCGATTCTCGTCGCCGAAGTATTACGGCCGAGCGGACAAACCTGCAGCTGCTCCTGACCGAGATCCAGTCAGCCCGTTCTAACCTCGCGGACAATGTCCAAAGGGCCGATCTGATGGTCGAACGGCTCAGGCTCAAACTCGAACGAGACATCGAAAACTCATTTCTCAAAGACGACGAGCGCGAGAATTAAGGGACATCCAAGCCTGATTACTGGAAAATCCACCCGTTTCGGTATATAAGTTAGTCAAACAAAACTGCTGATCGGCGATGCCTGAGTGCCGTTAGACGTCGCCGATCATTTTTCTCGCATCGACCACCGGTCGGTATCGAGATAGGCGTATTTTCTTGACGACGGAGCCGAATGATCAAAACGGGCATTGGCGTAATACTTCAAATGATCCTGGTCATCGTGGCCGTAGGACAGGTCAAGGTGCCCTTCGACGGTTCGGCTGAGTCATTCATCCTTAGAAACGGCAGCACGTTCTCAGCGTCGGGCGGGAGCAGAGGGCCTTTGGCCGGGCGACCGTCACCGATCGCGGCGGATATTCTCGAAGTTCAGCAAATAATTGCCGGTCATCACATCGACGGCGATCGGCTGAAGCCTGCTGACCTGACAAAGAACGCCGTCGCGGGCATGCTCGACGCCCTCGATCCGCATTCGAGCTTCTACGACAGGGCCGAGTGGGCCGAACTAATGGACGAGCAGCGCAGCGGTTACACGGGCATCGGTGCGACCATAGCGAACTTTGAGCGCGGTGGCGTGGTCGACACATTCGTCCTCTCGACGTTCTCAGGCTCGCCCGCGGCAGACGCTCGTTTGCGATACGGTGACCGGATCGTGGCCGTCAACGGCGAGTCGATGGCCGGCAAGACCTCTGACGTGGTCCGCGATAAGATACGCGGAACGGCCGGCACGTCGTTTCGGATGACGGTCGAGAGGGCATCAGACCTACGCCAGATCACGCTTCAGATCAGACGCGCTCGTGTGGCACAGCCGTCAATACCGAACGCATATATCCTCCGGCCGGGCATCGGCTACATCGACCTGTCTGAGGGGTTCAACTACACGACAGCAGACGAATTTGACACGGCGCTTGCCGGCCTCAAGCGCCAGGGCATGGCATCTTTGATCCTCGACCTTCGCGGCAACGGCGGTGGGATCGTGGATCAGGCGGTGAAGGTGGCGTCAAGGTTCCTTCCCGCCGGGACTGTCGTCGTGACGCAGCGCGGCCGCACACGCATCGACAACCGCAGTTGGCGTGCATCAGGGCCCGATCCTGAGACGATGCCGCTCGTCGTTCTCGTTGACGAAGAGACCGCCTCGGCGTCCGAGATCGTCGCGGGCGCATTTCAGGATACAGACCGGGCGTTGATCGTTGGCGAAAAGACCTTTGGCAAGGGACTGGTCCAGAGTGTCATCGAATTGCCGGGCCGGACCGGCCTGACGCTTACGACCGCACGATACCTGACGCCATCCGGCAGGTCGATCCAGCGCGATTACGTGCGGACAGACCGGTACGATTACTATCATCACCGGTCGCAGGCCGCGGCCGCGGGTGCGTTCTTTGAGGCCCGAACCGTAACAAACCGGCGCGTCGTCGGAGGCGACGGCGTTCATCCGGACGAGCCTGTGGAACTGCCGCGATTGACTCCCGACGAGACGAAGTTGCTCGACCCGTTATTCTTCTTCACGCGTGACCTGTTAAACGGTCGCGTCGCCGGGATCGCGATAGAACCTGTCGCCAAGGCGTCGAGCGGGCGTGTCCTGGCTGGCGATATTGTTGTAACACCGGCCATGATGGCTGGATTCACGCACTATTTAACCAGCAGCCAGGGAGCGTTTGGGGAGCAAGGTTCCGATTGGAGCATCTTCGTAAGAAAGCGGCTTCGATACGATCTCGTGATGGGGTTGTACGGTATTACGATGGCCGGCCAGGTCCTTATCGAGGACGATCCGCAGGTTGCAAGGGCCGTAAATGCCTTGCCACGGGCGGCCCAACTCGCTGCCCTTGCAGATCAAGCCCGCGGGCCAAAGAGACAGTGATCATCGCCTGAACGACAGGACGGCTCCTCCGGCCCCAACGGCCCAGCCAAACTTTTTGTCCATGTATAGCCCGTAGAGGTGTGAACGTGTACTACCGTCCTGCCGGACCCACGTGCGTCCCTTGTCGGTCGAACGCAGGATGGTCCCTCGATGGCCGACTATCCAACCGTTCTTATCATCGGCAAAATCTACGCGCATGAGCGTATCGCGAAAGTTCGTAGCGACCTTGTCCCAAGTTGAGCCACCGTTCGCTGTTCGCAGTATCGTGCCCGTCTTGCCAACGACATAGCCCTCACGATCGTCACGGAAATCAACATTGAAAAGCGGCACATTCGTGCCCGAGTTTTGCTTCGTCCACGTGGTGCCGCTGTCGGTAGTCGCGAGAATAACGCCATTGTCGCCGACGATCCAGCCGTTGGAACTGCCATTGAAATCGAGGTGGAACAATTCCGTCTTGGTCGGGACGACGATCCTCCGCCACGTGTCGCCGCCGTCCTCGGTCCGCATCAGCAGGGAATCGACAACGACCTCGTCGTCACCGCTCTTGCGGAGAACTGAACCGATCACATAACCGCGTTTCTTGTCAGAGAATCGAATGCTGAGGAATTCCGGCCGCCCGCCGCCGAATTCGCCCGTGCGGTAAATGCGCACGTCATGCCAAGTTCGGCCGCCGTCACGCGTAATAAAGAACTTTCGCCCCGCTACCAGATAGCCGTTGTCGTCGTTGCGAAAGTAGATCTCGTTAATATCTTCGGTGGTGTTAAGCGGAACACGCGTCCATGTCTTGCCGCCGTCGGTTGTCGAGGCGAGATAGCCGTCGTCACCCGCGACCCAGCCTTTATCGGACGACGTGAAGAAAACGGCGATGAGGTCGCCGCTGGTATTCTTCGGGCCGGCAACCCAATTGTTTTGAGCTTTAAGGCTGCCGGTAAGGAATACAACGATGGCAATGGAAAATAGGATCTTGTTCAAACTACACTCTCCGAGAACTTGTCGTTTCGTAATAATAAGAATAGACCATTCAGTAACAGAAAATCACCCCAACGGTCTGCCAATTCTTTTTGCGGCTTGCCGTTCTATTTGCGGAGAAGCTCTGCTTCTCCGTCGAGCCTCACAAAGATCGCGGCTGTTCCGCCGTGTCTTTCGGCGGCGGCATAGCCGCATATTGATGAGTTGGCACGCCGGAAAAGTAAACTTTTCCGCAAATAGAGCGGCACAGCCGCTGTTCTAGCTGGTTATCCGATACACCTTGCCGTTCCAGACGATCACAACCTGTTTGCCGAGCGAGAGATACGGTGCAAGCTCGGGTTGCGAACTTACCAGCCTGAAGTACTCGTCGCTCGCGAAGCTGATCTTCACCTCCGGCAGCTTCGCCGACTCGACAAAGTCCGAATCGACCCAGACGCCATTTGTGTTAATGAAGTTTCGATTCGCGACGAACTGGTTCTGCTGAGAATTGCGGACGATGATCTGGTCGTTCACGTCTTTATCGGCGGCTACGATCTGGGTGTTCATCTGCATCGAATTTTGCCGGCTGCTCATCTGCACCGCTCCGGCGCCGCTCTTTTCTCTCATCGCCGTGGCGGCCGGGAGAGCCACCCGCTCGTCCATCGGAGCGTCGCGACGAATGTTGGCCATCGAGCCGTCGGTCGCGAGATACGACGTGTAAGGCGTCACGAGGCCGTAACGCGTGCCGAGGTCTATGACCTCGTCGCGGGTCTCCTTGGTCTCGCCATTGGCGCGGATCTGCTCGAGAAGCCAGCCGACGCGACGGCTTGCCCAGAGGCGTGGCAGGAAGTTGTTATCGTCCTCGCGGTTCGGGAAGTCGAGATCGCTATATGTGAATGACCGCGATTCCTTGCCGGCTTTGCCCGTGAGGCGCAGCGTGATGTTGTTGAGGTCGTTCGTGTTCTTGTAACGGCCGATGATCGTTAGCTGCATTCCTCGGAACAGATCGGTGAGCTTGCGCGGATACATCGACTCGGTGATGACCGGGCCGAAATCGAGTTCCAGATCGCTCAGCACAGGCGACGAGACGCGCGAAAAGAAATTCGACACCTTGATCTCGAGGTCTTCCTTAGGCTGAACGTAATCCGAAATGCCGCTGTTCTCCGAACCGATCCTATCGAGCAGCGTCGTGTTGACGTCGTAGCCAAAGCCGAACGGGAAGATGCGAATGTCGAGCTTCTTGGCGTCATTGAGATTCTTGATTATGCGTTCCGTGTCCGTCACGCCGACCGTCGGCAGGCCATCGGTCATAAACACGAGCATCTTTGGCCGGTCGCCGCGTTCGAATTGTTTTAGCGATTCGAGCAGGGCGTCGTTGATGTTCGTGCCGCCCGTCGGATGCAGCTTGCTGACGAATTCCTCGCCGCGTTTCTTGCCCTCGGCGTTGGCGGCGATCAGGCCGCGTTCCATCAGATGTTCTTCGCCGGCGAAGTTTATTACGTTAAATCTATCGCCATCGCGAAGCGTCCTGATGCCGAACAGCAACGCCTCCGGCAGACCACTGCGCTCCCACGCCGGGTACAGCTCGGCGTGCATGTTCTGGTAGTTCTCGTAGCTGTCGATCAACGCCGGCCGCATGTCGGTCA
>CAZMQR010000080.1:0-4309 GCA_964568325.1 uncultured Chloracidobacterium sp.
CGCCAAATCCGTCTATTACGAATCTCGATTTTCTATCGCTTGCGTCTGACGATTTTCTTTTCGCTACGATCAAGAGCGGGCGGCCCGGGCGGCCGATGCTTGCCTGGGGCGAACGCGAGAATGGCCTGAAGGACGAAGAAATTCGCTCGGTCATAGCATACATTCGAGCCCTCGGCGGCGGCCAGCGGGCCGTGCCCGATACCAGGCCGCAGATATGGGCAACGGGTGACGCAGCCACCGGCGAAAGGCTGTTTTCGGCAAATTGCTCGGGCTGTCACGGCAAAGCCGGTGTTGGCGGCGAAGGGCCTGCTCTTAATAATCCCGCATTCCTTTCGGCGGTGACGGACACATATCTGGTCGGCACGATAACGAACGGCCGACGCGGCACGGTGATGCAGGGATTTGCAAACGGCTCGCCGACGCGGCCGGTTCTTACACAGGGCGATATAGAGGCGATCGTTGTTTATCTGAGATCACTTAAGAAATAGGTCACGAAGGAACAATTATGAAAAACGAATTATCCCGACGCGAATTTATGGCACGCATGACGGCAGCCGGCTTTGGCGCTCTTGCCCTCTCGGCAACCGATGCATGGGGCCTCGATGCGATAACCAATCCGCTCGCGGTTTATCCTAATCGCGATTGGGAAAAAGTGTATCGCGACCTTTGGAAATATGATTCTCGCTACACATTCACCTGCGCGCCGAACGACACGCATAACTGCCTCCTCAACGCGCACGTTCGCCAGGGCGTGATAACGCGGATCGGCCCGACGATGAAATACGGCGAGGCCGTTGACCTGCTCGGGAACGGAACATCCCATCGCTGGGATCCGCGAATTTGCCAGAAAGGGCTCGCGTTAACGCGGCGATTCTACGGCGACCGGCGCGTGAATGGCACGATGGTTCGGGCCGGCTTCAAGAAATGGTATGAGGACGGCTTTCCGCGTGGTAAGGACGGTAAACCGAGCGAGAGCTATATGAATCGCGGCCGCGACGAATGGGTGCGAATGTCGCACGATGAGGCTGCCGTCATAGTCGCCGCGGCCCTCAAGAACATCGCTGAGACCTATACCGGCGACGAGGGCATGCGCAAGCTCAAGGAGCAGCATTACGACGAGGAGACCATCGCTGCAACTCAGGGCATCGGTACGCAGGTGATGAAATTCCGCGGCGGCATGCCGCTGCTGGGCATGACTCGCGTTTTTGGCATGTATCGCATGGCAAACTCGATGGCTCTGCTCGACAGCAAGATCCGCGGAGTCGGCCCCGACCAGGCGATGGGGGCCAAGGGGTTTGACAATTATTCGTGGCACACTGACCTTCCGCCCGGCCACACAATGGTCACTGGCCAGCAGACGGTCGAGTTTGACTTAAACTCCGTTGAGCAGGCAAAAACGGTCGTTATCTGGGGCATGAATTGGATCACGACCAAGATGCCCGACGCACACTGGCTGACCGAGGCCCGAATGAAAGGCACAAAGGTCGTCGTGATCGCATGCGAATATTCAGCTACGGCCACCAAAGGCGACGAGGTCGTTGTTGTCCGCCCGGGCACGACGCCGGCACTGGCCCTCGGATTTGCCAACGTCATAATGCAGGAAAAGCTCTATGACGATGCCTACGTAAGGGAATGGACCGATATGCCGATACTCGTGCGAATGGACACGCTCAAATATCTCAAGGCGTCCGAGATCTTTGGCGGCGCTCCGGCCGAGCTCAAGCAAACATTCATCGTCAAGGAGGGCGAAAAAGAACCGCCGCCGATCGAACAAACTGTAAAGAATGTCGTGCCCGAAAAACTCCGGCTTGAATGGGGCGATTATGTTACCTGGAACGCAAAAACGAACGCGCCGCAGGTGCTTACTCGCGACGATATTGGCAAAAACTCAAAGGCGGCGGACGCTCAGCTCGAGGGAGCGGTCGAGGTCACGCTCGCGGACGGCAGCAAAGTAAAATGCCGCCCGGTCTTTGACCTCGTCAAGGAATACGCCTCTCACTTCGACCCGAAAACCATCGAGGAACTCACATGGGCACCGGCCGCCGCGGTCGAGAAGCTCGCGCGACATTTTGCCAAAGAACCGGGCACGACGCTTTTTGCTCTCGGCATGGGGCCAAATCAGTTCTTTAACAGCGACAACAAGGACCGCGACGTTTTCCTGCTCGCCTCATTGACCGGCAACGTAGGCAAGATCGGTGGCAACGTCGGCTCATACGCCGGTAATTACCGCACGGCACTGTTCAACGGCTCGGCTCAGTGGATCAACGAAAATCCGTTCGATATCGAACTCGACCCGACAAAACCGGCGCGGCCCAAACAGTATTGGAAGGCCGAATCGGCACATTATTACAATCACGAGGACCATCCGCTGCGTGTCGGCAATAAGCTTCTGACCGGCAAGACGCATATGCCGTGTCCGACAAAATCGCTGTGGTTCGCCAATGCGAATTCGATCCTCGGCAACGTGAAATGGCATTACAACATGGTCGTCAATGCCCTGCCGCGGATCGAGATGATCGCTGTAAACGAATGGTGGTGGTCAACCTCATGCGAGTGGGCGGACGTCGTTTTCGGCGTCGATTCATGGGCCGAACTCAAGCATCCGGACATGACAGCGTCGGTGACAAATCCATTCCTGCTGGTCTTTCCCAAGACGCCGATGGAGCGCATCTTCAATACGATGGGCGACATCGAGGTATTTGCTACTGTCGCCTCAAAACTCGCCGATCTGACTGGTGACCAGCGGTTCAATGACCTCTGGAAGTTTGTTCGCGAGGGGCAGACGGATGTTTACCTCCAGCGGATCCTCGACAATTCGACGAACACGAAGGGATATGACTTCAAGGACCTTCATGAGAAAGCGCTGAATGGGGTTCCCTCAATAATGCTCAGCCGAACGACGCCCAAGAACGTCGGCTACGACCAACTTGTGGATGCAACGCCGTGGTACACAAAGAGCGGCCGGCTCGAACTCTATCGCGAGGAAGACGAATTCATCGAAGCGGGAGAGAATCTGCCCGTCCATCGAGAGCCGGTCGATTCGACATTCTACGAGCCAAATATCATTATCTCGGCCCCGCATGAGGCCTTGCGGCCCGCGCAGCCTGAGGATTACGGCGTAAAGCGCGACGACCTGTCGTGCGAGACGCGCTGCGGCCGAAACGTCGTTTACACTTGGGCCGAAGCGAAGACAAAACCGCATCCGTTGATCAAGGACGATTACAAGTTCGTTTTCCACACGCCCAAGTATCGCCACGGCGTCCACACGATGCCTATCGATACCGACATGAACGCCATACTTTTTGGCCCGTTCGGCGACATCTATCGCCACGACAAGCGCATGCCTTTCGTAAACGAGGGCTACGTTGATATCAATCCGCAGGATGCAAGAGATATCGGTGTGAACGACGGCGACTATGTCTGGATCGACGCCGATCCGGAAGACCGGCCGTTTCGCGGCTGGCAGAAGGATAAGAAGAACTACGAATTCTCCCGGCTCTTGTGTCGTGCAAGATACTATCCGGGCACGCCGCGCGGCGTGACGCGAATGTGGTTCAACATGTATGGCACTACTCCCGGTTCGTTTCAGGGCCAAAAGGAACGCAAAGACGGCCTTGCCAAGAATCCGCGCACGAATTATCAGGCGATGTTCCGCTGCGGATCGCATCAATCGGCGACGCGCGGCTGGCTCAAGCCAACATGGATGACAGATTCGCTCGTCCGCAAAGGTATGTATGGCCAGGGGATGGGCAAGGGATTTGCTGCCGATATTCACTGCCCGACCGGAGCTCCGCGTGAATCTTTTGTGAAGATCACAAAGGCCGAGCCCGGCGGCATCGGGGACGAGCCGTTGTGGCGTCCGGTCAAGCTCGGCATTCGGCCGGACAACGAATCTGACGCGATGAAGCGATACCTCGCGGGCGGATTTATCAAGAAAAAGTAGACGCGAAATGGACGCGTTAAAACTACATCTCATGCTCAACTACTACCCGGCGATCGGCATGGTGATCGGTTCGCTGGCCCTCGCCATCGGCTGGTGGCGTCGGCGGATCCGGACGCAGCGCTTCGGGATCAAGATCGTGTTGATCACCGTCGTCGTCACCATTGCCGTGGCCTTTACCGGCGAGTTCGCGGGGCTAGCGGCGGAGCCGGCGGCCGGGCCGCGGACAGACGCTCTGAACGCGCACAAGCTAAGTGCAACGGCGGCGCTCGCCACAGCGCTCGTGGCCGGGATCATCGGCCTCATCGCCCTGATTCGTGGACGGGCCGATGCCGAACGTCCGCAGCGGCTCTATGCGATCTCGATGAT
>CAZMQR010000080.1:4409-9277 GCA_964568325.1 uncultured Chloracidobacterium sp.
TTCGTGGACGGGCCGATGCCGAACGTCCGCAGCGGCTCTATGCGATCTCGATGATACTCGCTATCGCATCGTCGGTGCTTTTCATCGCAACAATTTTCAAGGGCCGGCAGGTGAAGTGGGCCGATACGAATACTGAGATGCCCTACCTGCTCCCTAGGAGTTAGTATGGATCAATTATATCTACATTTAGTGCTTAATCATTTCCCCGTTATCGGGACGATCATTGGAATCGCTATCCTCGTATTGGGGTTCGCAAGCCGGAGCGACGCGGTTAAACGAGTTAGTCTCGTGATTCTGCTCGGCATGGCCCTTATGACCATTCCCGTCTATCTGACTGGGGAGCCCGCAGAGGAACGCGTCGAGAATGCGGCGGGAGTTTCAAAACCCCTACTCGAAGAACATGAAGACGCCGCAAAAATCGCCTTTGCTGTAATGGGTCTGGCGGGTGTGGTCGCGCTAGCCACGCTCTTCCTCTCATTTCGTGCGGGCAAATACGCAAATGTCGGTTTTGCGTCTACCCTCGTTGTATCGCTTGTCGCATTTGGTCTGATCGCGAAGACAGCAGGGCTGGGCGGCCAGATCCGCCATGCAGAGATACGTTCGGGCGCGTCGCAAACAACCAGCGAGACAGATACAAAACAAAAAGACCGTAAGAAAGATGAGGATCACGACTAACTTAATGACAAGGAGAACCTATGGCACGCGTAAATAACTGGCAGCTTGGCCGGGAAATGTCCTACTGGTATCCGGAGAGCCGCCCTGAAAAGCAGTTCGCCGCCGTTTTCGACACGAACAAATGTATCGCGTGCCAGACCTGCACGCTGGCTTGCAAGACCACATGGACGAGCGGCAAGGGGCAGGAATACATGCTCTGGAACAACGTCGAGACCAAGCCATACGGCTTTTATCCTCTCGCCTGGGATCTCAACCTGCTCGAGATGCTCGACGGCCAACAGTGGACGGAAAAGGACGGCAAGCAGGTCTATGAGGGCAGCACGATATTTGAGAATGCGCCGGCGGGCGAACGCGTTCTCGGCTGGCGGCCAAGCGACGAGGATTACTCCTATCCAAACGTCGGTGAAGATGACTGCTCCGGCGGCGTCGACGGCGGCGCTAGCCTCGAGGGAACCCACGACATGGCTTGGTTCTATTATCTGGCTCGCATCTGTAATCACTGTACATATCCGGCGTGTCTCGCATCGTGCCCGCGGGGCTCGATCTATAAGCGGCCCGAGGATGGAATCGTCCTCGTCGATCAGGGCCGCTGCCGGGGCTATCAGGAGTGCGTTCGCGGCTGCCCCTACAAGAAGGTCTTTTTTAATCCGATGACCTCGACGTCGGAAAAGTGCATTGCGTGCTACCCCAAGATCGAGGAGGGCCTGTCGCCGCAGTGCTTTGAGAACTGCATCGGCAAGATCCGCATGGCCGGTTTCCTAAATACGCCTGACAAAGCGCAGGCAGACAACCCGCTCGACTATCTTGTTCATATCAAGAAGGTCGCTCTGCCGCTGTTTCCGCAGTTTGGACTCGAGCCGAATGTTTACTACATCCCGCCCGTGCATGTGCCGACGCACTTTACGCAGCAGATGTTTGGGCCGGGCGTCGATAAGGCAGTCGAGGTTTACAGAAACGCACCAAATGATCCCGAGCTAACGAGCTTGCTCGGGCTATTTGGCTCGACCGCCAGTATCGTCCGCAAATGGAAGCGTGTGGGCGACAAAGCGATCGGGATGGACGAGAACGGTAAGGAGTTGGTCAACGTTCCGTTCAAAGAGCCGGTGCATATTCGGCCGGCCTACGACAAGGTCTATCAGATCACGCGCACCAATTGCCCATAGCAGGAGATATTGAATGCGGCCCGCGGCCCTATTGGTTTTGAGTCTTCTTCTGGTATCGCCGAGCGATCTGGCCAGGCAGGCAGGACCCTACTTGGCGCCGGTCAGTGATATCGGATTGAATCCGAACGCGGCCATATGGAGCTCAGCAGCTCCGACCACAGTCAAGCTGGTGCCGCAGGACCTCGTGACACCGAAACTGCTTGAACCTTCGGTGACTGAGGTTGAGGTGCGGAGCATGGCCGACGGCGCAAATATCGCCGTCCGGCTCGAATGGCAGGACAAGACGCTGGACGACCGGCCGGTATCGGGCTCGTTTGTGGATGCCTGTGCGATCCAGGTACCGGCGGTGACCGAGGCCTCAGTGCCGGTGGTCGCGATGGGCCAGTCAACGCGCCCCGTGGATATTACGTTCTGGCGGGCCGATTGGCAGGCGATCGTCGATGGGCGTGAGGACAACATTTCAGCGTTGTTTCCGAATGCCTCGATCGATCATTACAACGCAAAGGCAAAACCACTCGAGAAAAACTCGGCCGCGCAAACGGAGTTTGGACTCCGCGAGGCTCCAGCCCGCGCTGTCCAGCCGGGACGCTCAGGCCCACGCGAACAGCCGGTCGAGGATCTGATCGGAATGGGCCCGGCGGACCTGCGTCCGGCGCCAAATAGCGTCTCGAAAGGGCGCGGCATCAGGACGGCTTCGGGCTGGGCGGTTGTGCTCTCGCGCCCGGCTCCAAAGGGATTTGCGTCATCGAAACCGATCAATATCGCCTTCGCGGTATGGGAAGGCTCGCACGACGAGGTCGGGGCCCGCAAGATGCGGAGTGCATGGGTGAGTTTGATGATGACTGATCTGCGCCGTTAGCGGCGCGATGGAGGTTTGTAAATAATATGCGACTGTTAAGCCTCGCAATAATAATGACGTTCCTATTCGCAGCCGGATGCCGCCGAGTTCAGGTGCCGACCGCCGAGGTCAACGTGGCTCAGGTTAATGAGATCACCCTGAATCCGAATGCCTCGCTTTGGAATGACGTCTCGCTGCATACATCAAAAATGATCCCGCAGGACATCGTCGATCCCAGACTGCTCGAGGTATCGACTACTGAGGTCCAGGTAAAGGCGATAACCGATGGCCAGCACATCGCTTTTCGGTTGGAATGGCTCGATTCTACGCAGAATGACGTTCCCGGGCCGAAACACTTCCTCGACGGCTGTGCTGTCCAGATCCCGGCCAAGATCGAGGCGAATGTTCCGGCACCGCAGATGGGTGAGGTCGGCAAAGGCGTCGAGATCGCCTTTTGGCGGGCAGATTGGCAGGCAATAGTCGAGGGCCGGGCTGACGACATCAAGAGTATCTATCCGAATGCGCAGATCGATCATTATCCGTCAAAGGCAAAATCGCTTGAGGGCAACCCACAGGCGTTGGCCGAGGCGGGCGCACGATACGCTCCTGCAAGAGCTCTCGGAAATAACCGAACTGGCCCGCGTGAGCAGCCCGTTGAGGATATGATCGCCGAGGGGCCCGGCACCCTAACGCCTGCCGCCAGCACAACTTCAAGAGGAAAAGGTGTTAAGACAAAGACAGGCTGGGCTGTCGTCATCGCTCGAACAGTTCCGGCAGGCTTCTCATCCGCGACGCCAACGCAATCCGCTTTTGCGGTTTGGGAAGCGGCACACGGCGAGGTCGGGGCAAGGAAGATGCGGACCGGTTGGGTCCCATTGATGCTTAAATGACGGCAACGGTCACGGACATCATGGCAGTTCACTCGGAGCTTGACGCGATATTCCTTGAGCATCAGCGTGCCCTGCTGCGCATGGATCATGCGATGGCCGTGACCGAGCTTGAGCGATACGAAGTAGGCCTCATTCGGCACATGCAGGATGAGGAACGGATTCTCTTGCCGCTATATTCAGGGCGTTGCGAATTCCCTGCGGTCGGTGCTCCGAGGCTCTTTTTGGATGAGCACGAGAAAATGCGTGCGCATATCACAGTCCTCAAGGAGGCAACGGCAGATCTTCCTAACGCTACCGACCTCGAGCCCGCCGTATTACGGCTGCTCGGACATGAAGCGTTCTATCTGCGACTTGCCGGACATCACGATAAACGAGAGGGTGATTACTTGTATCCGCTTCTCGATGCAGCACTTTCTGACTCGGAGAGGCGAGAACTCTTGGAGCGAATCTGGCTCGGTTCGGGCCAACGTGACACTGCAAATCACATAGGAGATCAAATATGAAGGACGCCGACAAATTACTTAACGAAGCCGCTGAATGGCGACTGCTCAGCTTGCTGTTTGATTGCCCAAAACGCGATTGGTTCCGTCAGGTAGCGCTCCTCGGCGAACAAGTGAATGACAAACGGCTCGCTAAGGCCGCTCGATCGGCCCAGGATGAGGCGACCGAGGGCCTGTTTCATTCCGTTTTCGGCCCCGGCGGGCCGGCCCCGGGCCGCGAGGTCAGCTATCGAAGCTGGGTGGAGCCGGGACAACTGCTATCGGAACTGTCCTCGTACTACGACGCATTCGGCTATAAGACGTCTACGGACGAGGTGCCCGACCACATAGCGGTAGAGAGTGGCTTTATGGGCTATCTATGCCTGAAGGAGCTTTACGCTCGCGAATGCGGCGACACGGAGAATGCCGAGATCACGGCCGACGCGGCGCGATCCTTCGCTGACGACCACCTCTCAAAATACGCCGAAAAGCTCAGTTCCCTCCTTAACGGTTCCGGGATCGAATATCTGGAGTGTGCGGGCGCAAGCCTATTTGCGCTTGTCGGGCCTGATAAGGACAAGAGCAAACTCCGCGAAGCCGCCCTGCCCGTGCTGGCTGAAGATGAGGATAATGCGATGTTCGAATGCGGCGTCGCTACCTAGGCCGCGCCAAGGTAAGAAACAATGACTACGGCGACGAGCAGGGCGCCGTAGATAACTTCCCAGACACCTATCCTCATAGCCTTCACCTGCCGCCGCGCCGGTGAGAGCCCGAGCGCAGCCCGCAGGAAGAGAAGCATAAAAATAGCGACGGGCAGCAGCGG
>CAZMQR010000081.1:0-9209 GCA_964568325.1 uncultured Chloracidobacterium sp.
ATTCGTCAACACCAGCGGAGCGACGATAAACAGCAAAATATTGAATCCCAACGCAAAAATGATCGACCCGACCGCACTTGCGGACTGCGTTACCTTTTTCTTCTCGGTCGCCGGAATCCGGTCACTACCGGTTCTGACGTTGACGACCTTGACCGGAGCTTTTGTGAAATCCTCGTCCGTCGTCCCGGTAGCGAGAACGGCCTGCGTCTCGGCGGCTTTCGCCTTCTCTGCTGCCTCGGCGGCGGCAATGTCTTCCTCGTAGATCCGGGCGGAGAAATTCAAGGCTTTCACACCCAACGCCATCGACTGGATCAGCGTGGCGCCGCCGCGCAGAACGGGCGTGTTGAGCCACTTGTACTTATCGCTCCATTTCGGCAGCGTCGCGGCGGTCGAGACGATCGAGCCGTCCTGACGGCGGCAGGCAATGGCGTAGGCCGACGGAGTGCGCATCATCACGCCCTCCATTACGGCCTGGCCGCCGACAATAAGGTCACGCTCCACAGCAAAGATCGTGTGAATGAATCTTAGAAACCTTGTCGATCTGCGTATTGTCATAGTCTTAAGTACTACCGCTGAACCTAACCCTTAGATGCAGACCGATTGAACACCGCATTCCGCAATCGCAATCAAAGACGCCGACCTTTTTTTCACCTATCGCGGGCGGTTTGCACACCTCGATCGATCGGCCAAAGGTCGGCGTCGGATTTTAGAAAGCTAATACTGGTTTCTTGCCGTCTGCATCATTTCGCGGCGGCCGCACCGCCACGCTGATAACGCTTGTTAAAGCGATCCACACGTCCCGCCGTATCCACGAGCTTCTGCTTGCCCGTAAAGAACGGATGGCACTCGGAGCAAATTTCGATATGCAGTTCGTCGCCCATCGTCGAACGTGTCTGAAAGCTGTGTCCGCATGCACACGTCACCGTGATATCGGTGTAATTCGGATGAATTTCCTGTTTCATAACCTCACCTTTGCGCCGCTTGGCGCAAACGATAATATTACGTCCAATAGACGCCAAGGTCAAGCTAGAAGCGATTCCAACCGTTGCTCGGTTATGCCGTAAAGCCCCTTGATCGCCGCGATCTGTTCGTCGAATCGTCCCGGATCAGCCGGATGGTCGCGTTTTGTGCCGACCAGCATGTTGTTCTTCGGCGTATGTTCGACAGCAACAAACTCGAATAGCCTTGTCGAATAACCGCTTCTTTCCAGCAGGAGCGAGCGAATGCCGTCGGTAACGGTCTCGGCCACACGTTCGAGCATCACGCCGTGTTTTAGGATGTCGCGAAACATTTTCGGCGGCGTGATCTGCGGGCGAAGTTCCTGATGGCAGCACGGTGCGACCACGATCAATTCTGCCACGGCCGTGATGCCTTTGTAGATGGCATCGTCAGTCGCCGTATTGCAGGCGTGGAGGGCGATGAGGACATCGACGCCGTCAGGCGAATAGCTGTCGATACTTCCCTCGACAAACTTCAGGCCGTCAAATTCGCTCGCCGCCGCGATGTCGTTGCCCAAAGCGACGAGTTCCGACCGCGTATCGACGCCGGTCATCGAGACATCGACGCCCCGCACATTCGCGAAATAGTCGTAGGCAGCAAACGTCAGATAGCCCTTGCCCGATCCCATATCGACGATCCGAAGCGACTGCCGGCCCTTGAGACGTGACTTATCGATCAAATGCGCGAGCGTCTCGACAAACTTGTTGATCTGTCGCCATTTGTCCTGCTGCTTGTCGCGGACGTCGCCGCGATCGGTCGTAACGCCGAGGGCACGTAGGTAATGAGCCTGCCTGTCAACAAACTCGGTCTTTTTCCGGTCGTGGGCAAGCACCGGAGCGGCCGTAAATGTCGGTTTCGCAACATTCAGCCGCGAACGGCCTTTCTTGCCGATCTCAAGCTGATGATCGGCGGTGGTCGTAAAGAGATGGCCGCTGAAGAACTCCCCGTCGAGACATTTCCCGATCAGCCGCTGCCCTTCGTCGAGATCATAGTTCTTGGCAGTGTCGCGGGTATCGTATTTGTAGAGAATGAACAGCCGCCGGCCCTTTTTCGTATCGATCAGGCGTATGTTGAGCCGTTGCAGGTGTTTGTCGCCGCCTCTATAATTGCCGAGAGTCGCTTTTACAAAGGTTCCGTCAGCGAGGCTCGCGGCCATAGCGGCGAGAAATTTTTCGACGGTTTCGAGCACTGAAGATAGAGGTTAGCACAAGATGATAAATCCATTTCACCTGGCATTTCCGGTCCATGACCTCGGCGCGGCCCGCGAATTTTACGGCGGCGTGCTCGGCTGTGAAGAAGGCCGCAGCTCTGAACGCTGGATCGATTTCAACCTCTACGGCCACCAGATCGTGACGCATCTGGCGCCCGACGCTGCGGGCATTCGAATGCGCAATCCCGTCGATGCCGACGACGTGCCCGTGCCGCATTTCGGCGTGATCCTGTCGCTGGGCGACTGGGATTCACTGGCGAAACGGCTGCGTTCGGCCGGCGTCGATTTCATCATCGCGCCAAAGGTGAGATTCCGGGGCGAGATCGGTGAGCAGGCGACGATGTTCTTTCTCGATCCGAGCGGAAACGCGTTGGAGTTCAAGGCATTCGCCGATATGTCGCAGGTCTTTGCCAAATAAGTGCCCGAAGTCGTCATCATCGGCGGCGGCGTGGTCGGCGCGTCGGTCGCGTATCATCTCGCCGAACGCGGCGTGAGCGACATCGTCGTTCTGGATCGTGCCCCATCGTTAGGGGAAGGCTCGACGGGAAAAGCTACCGGCGGCGTGCGGGCGCAGTTTGAGACGGACGTCAATATCCGGATGTCCCTCTATTCGATCGACTTTTTTCGAGAATGGGACCAGCCGGTCGAATACGAGCCAAAAGGTTATCTCTTCCTCGCGTCAAATTCACTGCATCTGGAATACCTCGACCGATCGATCGTGCGTCAGCGGCAGCTTGGATATGACGACGTTCATCTCGTTACACAGAACGAGATCGGGACAATGGTCCCGGGGCTGAATGTCGATGACATCGTCGGAGGCTCGTTCGGGCCGAGAGACGGATTTATCAATCCGCTCGCGGTGCTCGAAGGCTTTATCGTGGGAGCGTCGCAACACGGCACCCGCGTGCTGACCGGCGTCGAGGCGGAAAAGATGATCATTGAGGACGGACGGCTTGTAGGAATTCAGACGAAAGACGGCCGCATCGAATGTGACAAGGCCGTGATCTGCGCAGGAGCGTGGTCGAAACGAATTGCTGCGACCGCGGGCATCGATCTGCCGGTCACGCCGCAACGGCGACAGATCGTGTGGGCGCACGCTCCGCAGCCGCTGCCGCCCGAAACACCGATGGTCATCGATATGAAGGACGGATTTCACTTTCGTCCGGCCAAAGATTTCCATCACGGAGCGGGTGAAGCTCAAGATCCCAACGCCGTGCTCTTCGCCTGGCCCGACCCGGACGAGCCGCCCAGTTTCTCCGTCGAGTTCGATCACGGATACCTCGACAAGATCGGCAAGCGGGCGGCGCATCGGGCACCGTTCCTGAACGGCGCCCGCATCGTATATGAAAAGTGCCGCGCCGGGCTTTATGAGAATACGCCCGACCACCACCCGATACTTGGGGCATGCGACGTTGACGGACTCTACCTGGCCTGCGGCTTTTCCGGTCACGGCGTCATGCACTCGCCCGCGGCGGGACGAGCGTTGAGCGAGATAATGCTTGACGGTGAGGCAAGTTTTCTCGACATGTCGAGC
Source organism: uncultured Chloracidobacterium sp. (assembly GCA_964568325.1). Classification (GTDB taxonomy): domain Bacteria; phylum Acidobacteriota; class Blastocatellia; order Pyrinomonadales; family Pyrinomonadaceae; genus OLB17. Next base: position 3,744 of record CAZMQR010000081.1, read on the forward strand.
CTAAGTATCGGACGATTTGCAAGCGGGGAACTATTGCACGAAAGCGGCTATATTTAGAAGTTATGCGCACGGCCCTGATCCATCATCCGATCTACGAGAAGCACGACACCGGCCCCGGCCACCCCGAGACGCCGCGTCGTTATTCGGCCGTGATGGATGCATTGCGCAAGGACGAGCCGTTTTGGTCGAGCCTGAACGAGATAACGCCCGGGAAGGCGTCGAAGGGCGTCGTACAGGCCGCGCACACGCCGCAGCATTTTAAGCGCGTAGAGGGTGCATTTGAACATGGACTAGACCGGCTCGATGCCGATACAACGATCTCGATGCAGTCGTTCGAGGTATCGCTGTTTGCAGCAGGCGGGGCCATCGCCGGTGTTGATGCCGTGATGCAGGGTGAGGCTGACAACGCATTCGTCGTCGCCCGCCCGCCGGGCCATCACGCGACGGCCGAGCGGGCTATGGGCTTTTGCTTGTTCAATAACGTCGCCGTCGCCGCCCGACACGCACAGAATCAATACAAAGAGATCGACCGCGTCGCGATCATCGACTGGGACGTGCATCACGGCAATGGGACGCAGGGCATCTTCTACAACGATCCGAGCGTTTTCTTTTTCTCGATGCACCAATACCCGTGGTATCCGGGCACAGGCAGCCGTGGAGAAACCGGCCAAGGGAAAGGGCTCGGAGCGACCATGAACGTGCCGGTCAGGGCCGACACCGCAGCCGATGAACAGAGACGCATGTTCGATGCCGCCATCTGGGACATTGCGAAGGAGTTCAGACCCGACCTGGTAATGATCTCTGCCGGATTTGACGCACATTTGACCGACCCGCTCGGGCAGCTTCGACTCGAGGACGCCGACTATGCCTCCATGACCTCGACCATTAAGGAATGGGCCGCCGAGGCGTGCTCGGGCCGCATCGTTTCGTGTCTCGAGGGCGGCTATAATCTCGAGACGCTCGGCCAGACCGTGAGAAACCACGTTGTCGAATTAAGTCGATAGCCGGAGCTGTGATAAAATTCGTCATTCACCAAGGTCCAGCTTAGGAGGTAAATGCGATGCCGGACATCGATATCCCGTGCGTTCAGTGCAAAGAGGTCTTTGTTTTCAGTGAAAAGGAACAGGAACTCTACTACCAGCGAAATATGATGCAGCCCCAGCGCTGCCCGCGGTGCCGGTCAAAGAAAGCCGCGATGCGTGAAGACGCTCCGAAGCGTTACGAGATCGTCTGCGACCACTGCGGCAAGCACGATACCGTGCCGTTCCAGCCAAAGACAGGACGGTCGGTCCTGTGTAAGGATTGCTACGAATCCAGCCGCTCACGTGTGAGATCTGCCTGATATGAACCTTGAAACAGTCCTCTACGAATTTGACGGCTCCGTGGCGACCGTTACTATGGATCGCGCTGACGCGCTGAATGCCCTGTCGCAGCAGTTGACCGCTGATCTCGACCGTGCATTTCGACAAGTGATACTTGACGAGGCAAGGGCCGTGATCTTTACGGGCAAGGGCCGCGCCTTCTGTTCGGGCGGCGACTTGCGGGAAATGCAGGCCCTATGGGAAAAGGAAGGCCGCATAGAGGCATTTCTAGAGGAACCACTCGGTGCTCTCCACCGAGTCATTCAGTTGATCCGCGAAACGCCGATCCCGTTCATTGCAGCCGTCAACGGCGTCTGTGCCGGTGCCGGTGTCAACTTTGCGCTTGCCTGTGATATCGTCATTGCCGCCGATGACGCCTCGTTCCGTGAAGCATTTGTCCGAATCGGCCTCTCGCCGGATTGCGGCGGGACATTTTTTCTTCCACGTGCTGTCGGCGAGAAGGTAGCGGCCGAACTCCTGATGACGGGCGACGCGGTAACCGCGGAACGCGCTGTCGCGATCGGCATGATCAACAAGGCCGTCCCGGCCGCCTCTCTTCTCGACGAGGCCCGCTCTATTGCGTCAAGACTGGCTGCCGGCCCGACCGGCTCGATCGGCCGCATCAAGCAGATGATGACCGCCACATTCTCAAACGACCTCGCCGCTCAACTCGCGTTTGAACATCAGTGCCAGATCGAGTCGGGCAAGTCGGCCGACTTCAAAGAGGGCGTCGCGGCATTCTTCGAAAAACGCCCAGCCAAGTTCACCGGAAGATAATTCTGTAACCAAGATCGGCCAGATCGGTTGACACGGAGTTTGTCTGCGCGTATATTGATATTGACACTCGTTTTCATTAGTAATTAAATATCATGCACATACGACACTTCTCCTTCTATATTGTCTTCACTATTTTTCTGCTAGCATCCGCCGTCCTGGCCGCTGACGAGGGCACCTCGGTGAGATTTGACGGGCGCGTGGTCGATCAGAAAGAGGCGGCGGTTCCCGGCGCGCGGGTGACCGCAATGCGGGCCGGTACGAGCATTCGGACGAGCACACAGACCGACGCCGAAGGTGAATTCTCTCTTGAACTTCCGCGTGGTGAATATACATTGACGATCGCGGCGGATGGATTCGCTCCTCTTTTTCGAACGATCGATCTTTCGACGTCCTCTGTTGCCGGCGGGGTCATCGTCCTTGAGGTCTCGCCCGTTTCGGCGGAGGTAACGGTGAGCGACGACGCCCTTTACGCGGCAGGAGAATCTCGCACCGCGACCAAGACGTTCACACCGCTGCGTGACGTGCCCCAAGCTGTAACCGTGATCAAACGCGACCAGATCAGCGACCAATCGATGTCGAGTGTCGCCGATATCATCAGATATGTCCCCGGTATTCAGGCTCATCAGGGAGAGAACAATCGCGACGACGTGATCATTCGGGGCAATCGTTCGAGCGCGGACTTCTTTCGCGACGGCGTTCGTGACGACGTCCAGTATTTCCGCGACCCTTACAACCTTGACCGCCTCGAGGCGATCAAGGGGCCAAACGCAATGATCTTTGGCCGAGGAGGCGGCGGCGGCGTGATCAATCGTGTGACCAAAGAGGCCGGCCTGACGCCGGTCCGCGAATTCACGGTAACCGGCGGCTCATACGCCAACCGCCGTTTTACAGGCGATATCGGCCAACCGCTGGGCCAGAAGGCTGGATTCAGGCTCAATGGCATTTACGAAAATTCCGGTAGCTTTCGTGATTTCGTCGATCTCGAACGCCTTGGCATCAACCCGACGCTGACGCTGCTGCCTGATCCAAAGACGAGCATACACCTGGGCTACGAGTTTTTCCGTGACCGTCGCACCGCCGACCGGGGCATCACCTCGTTCCAGGGGCGGCCCGCTGACGTGCCACTATCGACCTTCTACGGCGACCCTGAAAACTCTCAGGTACGTGCCAACGTCAATCTGCTCACGGGCACGGTCGAGCGTCTTTTCGGCCCGGTCATTTTTCGCAATCACGCATCATACGGCGATTTTGACCGCTTTTATCAAAACTACGTCCCCGGCTCCGTCAATGCGGCCGGAACCCTTGTAACGCTTACGGCCTACAATAACCGGACGCAGCGAAAAAACTTATTCAATCAGACCGACCTGACCTATTCGTTCAATACGCGCCGAATAAAACACACTTTGGTCGGCGGGACAGAGTTTGGGCGGCAATCGACAGACAATTTTCGCAACACCGGTTTTTTTAACAACACGACAACCTCGATTCAGGTCTCATTCGATGATCCGGTGACCAGTTCGCCGATCACCTTTCGCCAAAGCTCGACGGACGCCGATAATCACTTGAAACTCGATCTAGGCAGCGCGTTCATACAGGACCAGATCGAATTCTCGCGATATGTGCAGGCTATCGTCGGGGTCCGCTACGACCGATTTGACCTGACGTATCACAACAACCGCAACGCCGACACGATCACGCGGATCGACGATCTTGTTAGTCCTCGTTTCGGCCTTGTTATCAAGCCCGTAACGACACTGTCGCTTTACGGAAGTTATTCGGTATCGCATCTGCCCAGTTCGGGCGACCAGTTCTCGTCGCTGACAACTGTGACGCAGCAGGTCAAGCCGGAGAGATTTGAGAATATCGAGGCGGGCGCAAAATGGGACATTCGCCGCACGCTTTTCCTGACTGCCGCCATCTATCGGCTCGACCGGACAAATACGCGCTCGACCGATCCGAACAACCCGTCGGCAATAGTGCAGACCGGCAGTCAGCGAACGAATGGATTTGAGCTTGGATTGACGGGCAATATTATACCGAAATGGTCGGTGTCGGGCGGCTACGCCTACCAGAATGCCCGAATTACAAGCTCTACAACCGCCGCACCGGCGGGGCGACAGGTTGCCCAGGTGCCACACAACACCTTCTCGTTGTGGAACAGGTATCAATTTACCAATCGCCTCGGCGCCGGTCTCGGCCTCATCGCCCGTTCAGATATGTTCGCGGCGATCGATAATACAATGGTCCTGCCGTCATATCTTAAAGCCGATGCCGCCGTCTTTTATTCATTTAACGAAAATTGGCGTCTGCAGGCCAACATCGAGAATCTTTCCAATACTCGATACTTCGTCAATGCGGGCAACAATACGAACATCACGCCCGGATCCCCTCGCGGCGTCAAGGTCGGTCTGGTAGCCAGGTTCTGATCGCGATCAATTGGAGCATATCGATCACCTCAAAGGCACCGTTCTCACGAACGGTGCCTTTCGCACTTCCGTTCCGTTTATCGGTTTGCCCTTGTGACGACGTATAAGTCATACTTCACTATGCTCTATGCCGAATAAGCCCACTCCGAACGCCAGCTATAGCCTCACATTACGGGTGCGCATTGAGAATCAGCCCGGCAAGCTCGGCGAGATAACGACTGCTATAGGAAACGCAGGCGGCGATATCGAGGGCATCGATATTGTCAGTGTCGGCAAGGATTTTCTGCTTCGCGATATCACCGTGAATGCGGCCAGCGAAACGCACGACAAAGAGATCGTTTCAGCGATCGAGGATATCGACGGGGTCGAGGTCATCAACGTCTCGGACCGCACATTTCTAATGCACCTCGGCGGCAAGATCGAGATCGTCTCAAAGATGCCGCTAAAGACCCGCAGCGACCTCTCAATGGCCTATACGCCGGGCGTTGCGAGAATTTGTGAGGCGATACACAAGGACCGTGAAAAACGGTTTAATCTTACGATCAAGAAGAACACGGTCGCAGTCGTATCGGACGGCACGGCTGTGCTCGGGCTTGGGGATATCGGGCCCGCCGCGGCGATGCCCGTTATGGAGGGCAAGTGCCAGCTCTTCAAGGAATTCGGCGGCGTGGATGCATTCCCGATCTGCCTCAATACAAAGGACCCGCACGAGATCGTCCAGACGATCAGGAATATCTCGGTTGCCTTTGGCGGCATAAATCTGGAGGATATATCGGCGCCGAGATGCTTTGAGATCGAAGAGCGACTCAAAGAAGAGCTCAATATTCCGGTCTTTCACGACGACCAACACGGCACGGCCGTGGTCGTTCTGGCCGCGCTTATCAATGCGCTGAAGATCGTCG
>CAZMQR010000082.1:0-9181 GCA_964568325.1 uncultured Chloracidobacterium sp.
CAAAGACGTAGTAAAAGGCGTTCTCGGCCGAGTACTTGTCAGCCCCGATCGCGAATATCTGTCGCCCGAGCATTAGCCACGCGAGGGAGAATATCGTACCGACGATCACCGGCGGAGTGGCGATCAATATGAAAGTACCAAAGAACTTTCGATAGAAGCGAAACGCTCGGTCGATAAGGTCGCCGGCCCCCAGAGGCCTGATCCCGTTAGCAATGGTTGGGCCCATACTGTCCGTCATTCGCTAGGGCCGCAGGTGATAACTCTTGATCTTCGAATTGAGTGTCGTTGCATTGAGCCCCAAGAGCCGTGCAGCACGCGACTGATGCCCGCCGGTTTGCTCCAATGCCCGTATAATAAGGTCGATCTCAAACTTCTTCACCTCATCGTAAAAGCTGACCCCGCGAGCCAGATCAACGCTGCCCGAGGCACCTTCGGTATCCGCGACCGCTTTCATGGAGGCTTCGGGATCGATGACCTCAGGCCTGAGGCATTCGACTGAGATATGGTCGTCGGGCGTTATGACGATGGCACGTTCGATAATGTTCTCGAGTTCGCGGACATTTCCCGGATAATCATATTTCTCCAGCAGGCCCAGGACATCGGGTGCGATATTTTCGGAGATCGAGCGGCCATTCTCTTCCGAATATTTTCGGATGAAGTGCTGCGCGAGCGGCAGTATGTCCTCGCGACGTTCGCGGAGCGGCGGAAGCTCGATCGGCACGACTGCGAGGCGAAAATACAGGTCTTCGCGAAACTGTCCGTTGCGGACCGCTTCCTTGAGATCGACATTGGTTGCTGCGATGATGCGAACGTCCACCTTGACCGGCAAGGTGTCACCTACGGGCGTAAATTCGCGCTCCTGAATAACCCGCAAGAGGCGAACCTGTGTCTCGGGCCTAATGTCTCCGATCTCGTCGAGAAATATCGATCCTGTATCTGCTGACTCGAATAGGCCCTTCTTTGCGGCGACAGCACCCGTGAAGGCGCCTCGTGTATGCCCGAACAACTCAGATTCGAGCAGTTCTGAAGGGATATTGGAGCAATTCACGACCACGAACGGATTCTGAGCACGGGGACTGGCCTCATGGATCGCCTTTGCTACTAACTCTTTTCCGGTTCCGCTTTCGCCGGTTATCATGACCGTCGAGCGTGCGGGGGCGACCTGTTCGACAAGGCGGAACACATTCTCCATCTTGTCAGAACGCCCGATGAACCCTTCGCGGTTCACCGATCGAGCCATTGCTTGGCGCAGCGTCCGCCGCTCCTCCTCCTTGCGCCGGCTGCGGATGCCCTTAGCAACAAGCGCGAGTATCTGCTCGTTCTGGAAGGGCTTGCGGATCACGCCGGCCGCGCCCTTTTCCCACGCAGAGATCGCCGTATCGAACGTCGCGTATGCAGTGACCATCAAGACCACGGCTTCGGGATCGGCCCTGATCAACTCCTCCAGGGCCGTGAGCCCACCGATGCCGGGCATCGAGACATCCATCAGCACGACGTCAAAGCTGCTTTCCTCGTACGCGGCGATGGCTTCTTCGCCGGTCTTTGTTAGTTCGACCTTGTAGCCCGCTCCCGAGAGTATGGTCTCGAGCACATCGCGCATGATCTCTTCGTCGTCACAGATGAGGACCGAGCCTTTCTTCGCCATAAAGCTAGAATATAGCCCAAATCGCCTGCTCGGCGCACGTCATTCGCATCATTGCGCCATTGAACCTTTGCCGCATTGGTGGCGTAATATCTAGTTGCGCGACCGTTCGGTCCGAAAGACAATGGCTATCTCAAAAACAACAAAGATCTTTCTACTGCTGGGCGGGATCCTGGCGGCGCTTCTGATCGTCGGCGTTATTGCCATCATCGTGGCCGCAGGGTCGTTCGGGCGCCCCTCGGTTGCCGATAACAGCGTTCTCATACTGAGCATTTCGGGCGATCTGCCGGACTATGTGGCCGAAGAGCCGCTGGCTAAGGCATTCGGCATTCCGCAGTCTCAATCGTTTACGGGACTTCTAACACAGCTGCGAAAGGCCAAGGTAGATAATCGGATCGGTGCGGTCCTGCTCGACATCAATTTTCCTAATATCGGCTGGGGCAAGGCGGATGAGTTTCGAGAAGCCGTCGCCGAGTTTAAGAAGTCCGGCAAGCCGGTTTACGCCTACATGCAGATCGGGACGAACCGTGAATACTATCTCGCGACGGCCGCCGACAAGATATTCATGCCGCCGTCCGGCGACCTCTATGTCAACGGATTTGCTGCGGAAGCAATGTTTTACAAGGGCTCGCTCGACAAGCTCGGTATCGAGGCAGACGTTATCCAGATAGGCCCAAAATACAAGAACGCCCCTGATCGCTACACGCGAAAGGAGATGTCCGATGGCCAGCGTGAGGTCATCAATGCGGTCCTCGATGAGTACTTCACGCGGTTCACGGGTGCGATCGCGGAGTCTAGAAAAAAGGACGCCAACGACGTCAAGTCCCTCATTGACGATGCTCCCTACAACGCCAATCAGGCAAAGGAATTAAATCTGATCGACGGAGCCATCTATCGCGAGAAAGTTGACGACGAACTCAAGACGACGCTTGGCTACAAAGCCGATGACAAGCTCCGCACGGTTCGCGGCGGCGACTATCGCGAGATACCGTCAGACAGCCTTGGGCTAAACAGCGGCGAGCGCATCGCGGTGATCTTTGCTTCCGGCGCGATAAACGTCGGCCGGTCGTCGAGCGGCCCGCTTAGCGGCGAGATGATCGGCTCCGACACATTGGTGTCAGCGATCAATTCTGCGGCGACTGATAAGACGATAAAGGCCATCGTCCTTCGCATTGATTCACCCGGCGGGTCGGCCCTGGCGTCAGACTTGATCTGGAATGCGATCGAGAATGCCAAGGCAAAGAAGAAGGTCGTTGTATCAATGTCCGATGTCGCAGCATCAGGCGGTTATTATATCGCCTGCAATGCGGACAAGATCGTTGCCGAGCCGTCCACGGTCACCGGGTCTATCGGCGTGTTTATGGGCAAGCCGGTCGTCAAGGGAATGTATGACTGGCTTGGGATCACAAATGAGTATGTGATGCGCGGCAAGAACGCGGGCATTTTTCGCGAAACCGAAAAATGGACGCCCGAGGAACGCGAGAAGATGGTCGCCCAGACAAACTCGATCTACTACGACAACTTTCTCCCGAAGGTCGCGAAGGGACGCAGCAAGTCGCACGAGGAGGCCAATACACTCGGTCAGGGCCGCGTCTGGACCGGTACTCAGGCCAGGCAGAATGGCCTGATCGACGAATTTGGCGGCCTTGAGAAAGCGATCGAGGTCGCAAAGTCTCTCGCTGAACTTCCGGCGGACAAGGACGTGAAGCGAGTGGTCTTTCCGGAGCCGCGGCCCTTCCTGGAAGAACTCTTCGGTGATGAAGAAACGTCACAGGTGCAGGAACAGGCCCGAGCCGCATTGATCGAGTCCCTTCCGGCGGATGTCCGTCGGGCGTTCCGCTTCTCAGCTCTTTTCGATCAGATGCAGCGAGGCGAGGCGATGCTGCTGCTGCCGTTCGAGCTAACGATAAGGTGATCACCTACGGCGGCGGTTGAGCAACGCCAGCGGGATCGGCAGCCATTGCCTGCCTTGGCCATAGGTTCTTGCGTTGAGCACATCGATCGTGTGATCGGCCTGCTGCTGCAAGTCGTCCGGCGGCAGATGGCTGCGGTCCTCGTAGCATGCGTGGACAATACATGCAGATGGCTTTCCGTCATTATGCACGAGACAGCCGATGCCCTTTTCAAAGAGCGGACAGGCATATTTCTGATCAAAGCTATCCCTGCCGTTCATCAGGCGATGATCCTTTATCACGTTATCAATACGCCTTTCGACACGTGCTCGATGGGTCGCGGAAAGCCTGGCGAGGGCCCGATCAATGGCTACCGCCTCGAGTCGTGAGATATGGACGTTGACAAAATGGGCATCTAGGCAGCAGGCGCCGGGCGTCTCACAGGTTTGGCAATTCTTTGCACGCTGTTCGTATCTCGCGATGCCCTCTCGTAAGGCCCGCTTTATTCGATCCAGAGATCTCAATGCCTGTGTTTCGCTTAGATATTTCACGCTCGCTGATGCTACACTGATTCTACATTTTGCGGAGGCTTATGCTGAAAGAGGGTGACAAGGCGCCGGAATTTTCGGCCAATGATCAGAACGGCGATCCGGTCAGATTAAAGGACCTAAGGGGCAAACGCGTCGTGCTTTGGTTCTATCCAAAGGACGATACGCCCGGCTGAACGAAGGAAGCGTGTTCGCTCCGGGATTCGAGCGGCAAATTTGATAAGAAAGATATTGTGGTTGTCGGTGTTTCAACCGACAGCGCGAAATCGCATCAGAAGTTCATCTCGAAGTATGGCCTTCCGTTTACGCTGGTCGCCGATACCGAGCATGACGTTGTCGAAAAATACGGCGTCTGGGTCGAAAAGAGCATGTACGGCAAGAAGTATATGGGCATTCAGCGGATGACCTTTTTGATCGATGCCGACGGAAAGATCGCTAAGATCTTCGCGAAGGTCGATGTCGAGAACCACGCCGATGAGGTATTGGCGGCGTGGGGAGAGTAATGATGAGAAACACGGTCCTATTGCTGTTTTCCGTTGTCTTTTTGCTTCTTGGCTGCACGCCGCCGGCGGCACCGCTCCTCGTCTACACAAAGTACGAGAATGAGGATGCCGTGCCGAGGATCAAGGTCGAAGAGGCGAAGCGAGAGGCTGACGCCGGCAATGTGATATTTGTCGATAGCCGGCCCGAGGCGGCGTTTAAGGCCGAGCACCTACCGGGAGCGGTCAGCATACCGCTGGGTGCCGATGCCGCCGCAAAGTTTAGCGAACTGCCAAAGGGCAAGAAGATAATCGTTTACTGTACCTGACCGCATGAGCATACGAGTGCCAGTTTGGCATTCCAGATGAACCAGAAAGAGATACCTGCAACATATGCCCTCGAGGGCGGTCCACCGGCATGGAAGGCCGCCGGTTACCAGCTTGAGAAAAGTGAGTAAGTTCTACAAGAGGTGGCTGCAGTACGCAGCCATTGTTGCCCTTCTGGCAGTGATGCCGGGTGTCCTCGCCGCACAGACGAAGCGGCCCAAGAAGCCCAAAAAGACGCCCGCGCCAACCGCAAAAGCGACGCCGTCACCAACGCCTGAGGCGCCGCCCGTCACCGTCCCGCCAAAGCGGAATGAGCGGCCGTCGGACGCCGTGTCCACCACTCGGCAGGCAGAGCCGTTTGTCCCCGTGTATCTGTATAGATTTGAGCGGCCGGGATTCGTTTACGAGTTGATCGAGATAGAGCTTGATGAGGCCGGAAAGGGCAAGATCGTCTTTTCAAAGAGCGGCTTTGAAGAGCCGGTCACCGACCCGGTGCAGCTTTCTGCGGTCACGCTCGACAACCTAAAAAGGGCATTCGCTGCACTCGATTTTCTCGATTCGACCGAGGAGTACCAGATCAAGGGCCGTGACTACTCGAATATGGGCAACCTCACGATAACCCTAAAAAAACAAGGTCGCGAGCGAACCGTCAAATACAATTGGACCGAGAACAAGGACGCCAAAAAGCTGATGGACGAGTACCGCCGAATCAGCAATGAGTACACTTGGGCCTTTGAGATAACGCTGGCCCGCGAGAATCAACCGCTGCAGACGCCCGGCCTGATGGACACCTTTGCGTCCTATTTCAAACGCAATGAGCTTTCCGACCCGCCGCACCTGCTTCCGCTCCTGACCGAGCTCTCGACCGACGAACGCATGCCCCTAATGGCACGCAACCGCGCGACAAAACTGATCGAACAGATCCAAAAGGCCGCCGCCAAAAAGTAGCCGAGCTTGCGCAGCGAACGAACGGTCATCTTCGACACGTCCGACCTCCGCGGAATGTCCTCATCCTCGACCTAAACAACACGATAACCATCGGCTACGTTGCAAAAGCCTCGGTACATGATCGTAGCCGTGGTTGATGACCCACGGACTTGACAGGTGTATAGTGATACTATACACTACTCACGATGATAAAGAACTTTCGGCACACTGGCGTGGAAAAGTTCTTTCGCACCGGATCTAAGTCCGGCATCCAGCCAAAGCACGCGGAAAAGCTCCGCAGACAGTTGTTCGCCCTTGATAATGCAGCCGGTCCACAGGACATGAATGCTTCGGGCTGGCGGCTGCACCCGCTGAGAGGCGAGTTGGACGGACACTGGTCGATCGATGTCAGCGGAAACTGGCGGCTGACGTTCGTCTTTGAGGGGACTGACGCGATCCTGGTCGATTATCAGGATTATCACTGAGGTGAGATATGGAAATGTTCAACCCGCCGCATCCCGGCAGCGTTCTTCGCGATTATTTGGGCGATATCTCGGTCACATCGGCCGCTGAGCATCTTGGCGTTACCCGTGCAGCCCTCTCACGTATCCTGAACGGCAGCGCAGGCATCTCGGCCGACATGGCGTTGAGGCTGGCCGACGCTCTCGGTACGAGCCCTGACCTGTGGATCGGAATGCAAGCAAAGTACGACCTCTGGAACGCCTCACAAAAGAGCCGAAAGAGACTCCGCCGCCTCATCCCGGCCTAGGCTAACGATTCCCGTCGGTTGTCACCCGCAGCTATATTGAGACATCGCTATGCGATGATCAATTTACGGTTATCGCCCCATCATCCGCGATCTTCGGAGCCTTCGTTCCAAAATCAGCTTCGGACAGGGTACGGACGGTTTTTAGGCCTTCGTTTGTGGGGTCGAGGACGGGGATGCCTTTGCCTTCCTGGCGGCCCGAATGGACCTTGCCGGAGAGGAACTTGCCGTCGGGGGCGAGTTTGACCTCGAGGGCCATGGTCAGGGCGGTTTCGGCGGCGAGGCCGAACCAGCCGTAGGTGCAGAAATTGCCTAGGCTGTACATCACGAGGCGGTCCTTGTAGATCTCCATTCCGCGCATCACGTGGGGGCCGTGGCCCAGCACCAGATCGGCACCGGCGTCGACGACGGTGTGCGTAAAGAGCGGCAGGTTGCCGCGATTCTCGCCGAGGAAAATCTCGTTTCGGCTGAGCACGTGCTGCGCCCCTGTGCCCTCGGCGCCGCCGTGAAATGATACGACGACGAGGTCGGCGTTCTTTGCGGCTTGCGTGACCAACTGACGGGCGCCGTCGATGTCATTGATGCTGGGCATGCCGTTGTTGTGGCCAAAGGCGACGAAGGCGACCTTTTTGCCTTTTGAGGTGAGATAGGTGATCGTCGCCGGCGGATCAAGACTGCCGGCGTATTTTATGCCCTGTTCGTCGAGCACCTTTTGCGTGCTCGTGCGCCCTTCGAGGCCGAAATCGCCGGCGTGGTTATTTGCCACGCTCATCACGTCAAAACCAGCCTCTTTCAGATACTTGCCGTAGCGCGTCGGCGTGCGAAAGGCGAAGCACTTTGTCGAGCCCGGCCGACACTTGCCCGACGAACCGCTGTCGATGATCGGCCCTTCGAGATTGCCAAATGCGATGTCGGCCCCTGACAAGATCGGCGAGAACGCCTTGAACAGGTCGGCGCCGTCGTTGGGCGGCATCCGCGTGTCGTTAGGATACGGCGATCCCATCATAATATCGCCCACGCCTACGATCGTGATAGGTTCGGTATTCTTCGGTGTCGCCTCAGGCTGCGCTCCATGCACCGGCTCACCACTATTGACAGTCTTTGTCTGGCAGGCAATGACAAAAAGGAGGACCAGGACCGCTCCCGCCGAGATCGAGAATAGCTTTGGATATGTCATAACGAACCTTTTCACCAATGATCAAGATGCAAATAAAGATGGACAGGCAATGGCAATATTGCCACATCTGTCCATCCGTTTCTACTCGCGGCCCGGCCGGTTACTGAGCCGACGAATCGATCCCCGCACCGGCGATGAAGTCGAGGTCGGCGATGTTGTCGGTGAGAGTGACAACGCGGCTTGGGGTTTGGAAGATGAAGCGGCGTTGGCTGACCGTGACAACATACGTCTCGCCCGTTCTGAGGCCGTCAAACATGTAATAGCCAAAACTACCGGTCTGGAAGACACGCGGCGTTGGCAGTGAGTTTCCGGTGATGGTGACGGTCGCGTTGCGTATCGGCCGGCCATCAGCCGTCGTGACACGCCCCGATATCGACGCATCGGCAGCCGTCGGCACCTGGAATTCAATACCCCATCCGCCCGCGATAATACCGGATCCCGCGCCCTGCTGCCGGACATATAGGCTCCAAACTCCGTTCGGGTCTGTCATGCCATAGTTGCCAAACAGCGTCTGCACGCCCGTTCCGCCGACTGTGCTGCCCGGTTCGCTATACGGTCCCGGTGGTGCCGGTGCCGGGAAGTCGGCGACTGGCGTCGACCAGGTTGTCGGCTCAAAGTTGCCCGTCGTCTGTGGTATCGCATCGTTGAGCACCGTCGGTCCGGCGTCACGGAAGCTAAGCGTTACCTCCTCTTGCGGGTCAGTTCCTCCCGCGTCTGCCATCAGTATGAACTTCTGCCCGCCGGGCCCGACAAGCAGTACATCTACATTGTCCGGTACTGAGTGCGAGTAATCATACAGCGTCACGCGCATTGAGCCAATCGTGATCGGTGCGCCCACGACCGTGATCGTTGACGGGTATGACTGCGGCGATTCCAGCAGCAGATTTCCGATATTGATCGGCGTCGAATTGCTGTGTGTCGTCGCGACATCATTGATCGTCAACACCGCCGTCGAGGGTGTACCGAGGTTCGGCCCCGTCAGCGTCAGGTTGACGGTCTGGTCCGGCTCTGTCAGCCGGTCACCGCAGATCGGGACATTGACCGTTTGCAACGTAACGCCCGGATCGAAGATGACGCCTTGATGGACAGTGATGTAATCAATGGCGATACCGCATGTGGAGCCGCCCGTGGCCGTACCGTTAGACGTTGCGAATGTTACCAAGTTCGTTCCCGATAGGTCTCCTGTCCGCCGAATGCTGATCATGGCCGTTTGCGACTCGTCCTCTATGTATGCAGCCGCACTAAACCGAATCACCGGCATAGGCGTCGGCGTCGGTGTTGGAGTTGGCGTAGGTGTAGGTGTCGGCGTCGGAGTTGGCGTTGGTGTGGGCGTCGGCGTTGGAGACGGCGTTGGCGTCGGCGTTGGCATCGGAGTTGGCGTTGGTGTGGGCGTCGGCGTTGGAGACGGCGTTGGCGTCGGCGT
>CAZMQR010000083.1:0-9001 GCA_964568325.1 uncultured Chloracidobacterium sp.
TGTGAAAGATAGACGATCTTACGCTCAGCAAATTCGTGTCCGACAACAGCTGAGATCAAGGCCCCGCTCAGCGCTCCGTGGGCGATGCGACGGCCGAACTGGGTTTTCGCCGCAAACGCCTCATCGAGATGTATCGGATTGTAGTCGCCCGATACGTCAGCAAACTGACGGATCAGTTCGTCCGTGATCTCGCGAGTTGTCGAAAAGGTATCGCCTACTTTCAACTTCATCTTGTCTTACATCCAGTAGTTGCGGTCAAGGGAACGGTAGTTTATCGCCTCGCTGAGATGTTCGGGAAGCACGCCGGGGCTGTCGCTCAGATCGGCTATCGTGCGGGCGACCTTGAGGATGCGGTCGTGGGCCCGAGCGGACAGTCCCTGGCGTCGCATGGCGGTCTCGAGGAGTTGTTCGCTCGTGTCGTCGAGTGTGCAGAATGTGCGAATTTGCTTTGGCGACATCGCAGAATTAGAAAAGATACCCTCGCCATTGAAGCGAGCAAGCTGCACTTCGCGGGCCCGCATCACGCGCCCTCGCACCTCTTCGCTCGAATCGCCCTCGGGCGAGCCCTTGCCGCGAAGCTCATTGAACTTCACCGCAGGCACATCGATATGAATGTCGATCCTGTCCATCAGCGGGCCTGAGATCTTGCCGACGTATCGCTGTATCTGCATCGGCGAACACTTGCACTCTCGACTAGACCCGAAATATCCGCAAGGACATGGATTCATCGAGGCGACCAGCGTGAAATCTGCCGGAAACGTCAGCGAAGTAGCCGCCCGGGAGATCGTCACGGTCTTATCCTCCATCGGCTGGCGAAGCACCTCGAGAACGCTGCGGTCGAACTCGGGCAGCTCATCGAGAAACAGAACACCGAGGTGAGCGAGGCTGACCTCGCCTGGTTTAGGAATAGACCCACCGCCGATCAGCCCGGCCTGGCTTACGGTGTGGTGCGGAGATTTGAATGGCCGCTCGACGACGAGACCTGAACGGCCAGTGAGGCCCGCGACGGAATGGATCTTCGTGATCTCAAGTGCCTCTTCAAACTCCAACGGAGGCAAGATCGTCGGCAGTCTTTTGGCGAGCATCGTCTTGCCCGAGCCGGGCGGGCCGATGAAAAGAATGTTGTGGCCGCCCGCCGATGCGATCTCAAGGGCCCGTTTTGCCGTTTGTTGGCCGCGCACTTCGCTGAAATCGATTCGATATCGACCTGTGTCGGCTTGGATATCGGAGATGTCGAGATTGACCGGCGGCGATGAGGTAGCACGGCCGGCGTTAAGGTCTCGGACGATCTCGGCGGCCGAACGAAGGTCATTGACGGCATAAACATTGACACCCCGAACGACGGCGGCCTCGCAGGCGTTCTCTTCGGGAACGATCAGATTGGCGATATTTGCCTCGCGGGCCGCCAGGGCGATCGACAATGCACCGCGAATGGGCCGCACACGGCCATCGAGCGAAAGTTCGCCGACGCTGAGCGTATTCGACATATCACGCCCGTCGGTCAGATCGCCGTTTGCGCCCAGAATGCCAAGGGCGATGGGCAGGTCAAAGCTCGCGCCCTCTTTGCGTAGATCGGCCGGGGCGAGATTGACAGTGATCTTCTCGGGCGGAAAGAAGTACTTACTGTTGGTGATCGCTGCGCGGATCCGCTCACGCGATTCGCGAACTGCGGTGTCAGGCAGCCCGACTATCGTGATCTGTGGCGATTGGTCGTTGTCCGACCGAGAGCTGAGATTTACCTCAATATCGACGATCAGCGCATCAATGCCGTAAACGGTCGCCGACTGCGTTAGGAAGAGCATAGCCGCAAACTATCACTGGAGCGTCTTGCAAGTCTATCGTATTTGACGATGCAAATAAACCTCACGCCGGCGTGCGGTATAATCATGCGCATGATCGTGGTTATTACTACCGTTCCTACCGCCGCCGATGGCGAGATGCTGGCTGAAAAGATCGTTGGAACTCGTCTCGCCGGGTGCGTCCAGTTGCTTCCCGAGATCACTTCATTCTATATCTGGGAAGGCACCGTCAAACGCGAGCCTGAGCACTTGCTGTTGATAAAGACGACGGCTGATAAGTGGGGCGATCTGCGGGAGTTCATCGCCGAGAACCACAGCTATGCGGTGCCCGAGATCGTTGCCGTTGATGCGGCTAACGTCTCGGGCCCGTATAAGGAATGGCTGGAAGCGGCGGTAAAGGCCAGCTAATTTCCGCGCTCAAACCGCATGCGGCTGCGTGCACCCGGAGCCAGAGGCCCACTGACCGCAAGCGCATAGTCAGCATCCATCTCGGGCGTCTCCGGACGAGCGTCAGCGACGATCTCGGAGGCAATGATCTCGACCGTCCAGGTGCCGACCATAGGCCTCTCGATAAACACGTTCTCGACCGTGTCAACGATGTTCGCCGTTCCACCCGGCGTGGAATACATTCCGCCCCCGACACCCAGGCCATTATTGCCCCAGTAGATCGTGCCGTCAGGAGCGGTGACCTTTAGAGTGAGATCGTTGATACGCGTTCGTGTGGCACCGGGGCTGCCCATGGGATCGGCGTAAACCATGGTGAATTTGAGCGGCGCCCGCAATGATTCCGCAGTAACTACGACCTGATGCGTCTTCGACTGAAGGTTGGTCAGCGGAAAGGTCTCATTGATGATGAAGATGCTGCCGCGAAGGCGATACAGATTGGCCACATCGGCATGCCCAAAGCCCTGCCTAACGCGCGTAACGTCCGTGCCCGGTATCGTCATGTCCCACTGTTCAGCGGTATTGATCATTACGGCTTTAGCCGTCGTCATATGCGGGCGTGAATCAAAAACCGTAGGCCCTGCGGCTGAATTGCCAAAGATGCGATTGTGCCACATCTGGAAAAAGAGTCCGAAATGCCCGGCCGTGATCGGTGTTGCGGCACTCGTTCCGCCAAACGACGATGTGTAGGCCGTATCGTTAGTACTTGTTGTGGTGAACACGCTGTCGTAAAAGTAAGCCAACTCAGGCTTAAGACGGCCGTCAGCCGCGGGGCCGACGCTTGCACCGCCCTGCCACCTATCGTCGGCAAATGAAGCCGTATTGAAGTGCCTGATGCCGCCGATCGACACCACATTTTTCGCCCAGGCCTGCGGTCGCGAGTTCTGGCTGCCCGCATTGCTCTGCGAATTCAACAGCGTGAAGTCATTCAGGAAAAGAATGTCGTCCATCTCGGCCGAGATCGTCGTGTACTGAGTCGTGAGAGCGCTGCCCCAACTGTTCGACTGATAGACTGCCTTGTATGGGTCTTGGAGGAGTTCCGCGGTATGCGTGTAGCGATTGGTCAACTGCGTATAGGCTGCGATAATGCCTTGAGCCTCGGGCAGCATTCCCTTCCCTTGAGGATTGGTGGTGCCACGGCCAAAATTGATGCCATAGGTTGCCGTGCCGTGGCTGTCGACACCAACGGTGCCGTGGAGGATAGGAGGCCCGCCTGCCTGGAAATCGGTATGGGTCGTGCGCAAGCCACCATCCATTACCTCGGCTCGCACGCCCTGGCCGCGATAGCCCGCGACGCTATCTACTGTATTCGCACCGCCGACCGCGCGGACGATATCCATATCATGTTCAGGGGCGGACCAGCGGTCGATGAAGAGGACCTTTTCGTGATGTGCGATCTCGAGCAGTTGCTCGCCGGTGAGGGTGGCTTCCATCCTGAGTCCTTCCGGGATGATGTTATCGACTGTTCCGCCTACCTGCCGGACAAGCGAGCCGATGTCATTCTGAGAATCGGCCCCGCGCTCGACCGCCATGATGTTGTATCGCTGCGGGCCAAGCCGTGATGGGTCAGAGGCGAGTTGGCTGACGAGAACCTCCTCGAGCCGATATGCGGGCTCGTACTTGCCCACCCAACGGACTGACCGAAGGCTCGAGACCGTTGCGAGTGCAATATCATCCATAGAGACGAGGTAAGCGTAGTTCGGTAAATAGATGTGGACTTTTGCACCGGCCGCAGCGAGTTGGCTGAGATCGGCATCAAGCGGCTGCGTGACAAATTGAACGATGAAAGCCCGCTCCTTGACCGAGCTGTCACGCCGGGAACTCAATTCAGACGCAACTGTCGGCAACCTCTCAAGCGGATCAAACTCCGCGTAGCGAAGCATTAGTTTATAATCGGCAGGCGTCGTCCGTGCGAATGTTTTGCCATCCAGGCTGATCGCGTAGAAATGTTCGCCGCCCGCGGTCCATATCACCGTCCGTGCCGTCGCGTCCGGATAGGAGATCAGTCGCGCTTCGCTAATGGGCGTCGACGACCTGTAGACTTCGCCGATCCCGTCCGCTGACAATATCGACATCTCAGCATCCTGCACCAAACTGAGGCCCTTGCCGACAACGGCCGCCCCGCTGGTGTGAGTGTTGAAGATCATGGCAAATGAGATCGCCAGTCCGATAACTATCGCCACCGACAGGAGGCGCAAGCAAGTCTTAATCATAGATCCTTCCTCAAAACAAAAATTTGGGAATAAGCATACCCGATTCGCCCGTGAACCCAAAGCCGTAAACACATAAATTGCGATGCCTCTTCCATTCTCACGAATCGCCGTTGTCGATCCCCGCGTAACAGGTCTTAATGATGAAATCTACCGCATCCCTCGGTGAGTCTGTCAGGTGTATCAGGCTCAGGTCCTCGGCATTGATCATCTTTTCATTGAGCATTGTGGAAGTAAGCCATGACAGCAGGCCGCGCCAGTAAGTTGAACCGAACAGCACAACCGGAAAGTTACGGATCTTGCGTGTCTGGATCAGCGTGAGCGCTTCGAAGAGCTCGTCCATCGTCCCAAAGCCGCCCGGAAAGATGATGTACGCATTGCTGTATTTTATGAACATCGTCTTCCGGACAAAGAAGTACTTGAACCTGTGCGAGCGATTCTGGTAACGATTTGGCATCTGTTCGAGCGGCAATTCGATATTGCACCCGATCGAAACGGCGCCGGCCTCGTGCGCTCCGCGATTTGCGGCTTCCATGATGCCCGGGCCGCCGCCGGTTATGATCTCAAAGCCCGCGGCGCCCAGGAGATATGCGGTTTGCCGGGCATCTTCATAATGCTTGTCGCCCTCGCCGGTGCGGGCCGACCCGAAGATCGAGACTCCGCGCGTAACGGTCGCAAAATCATCAAATCCACCGATCACCTCGCCCATGATGCGAAATACTCGCCATGAATCTGACGTCCTGTAATCGTCTTCAGGTTTTGGCGAGCGAAGCAGCACCTCGTCGTCCGTAAGTTTCCAATAGCCCTGAGCGACCTCCAGCTCCTTTGCTTCGGCAACTGTCTCCGGTTCGCCGCCGGTCTTGCGGCTTTTTGACTTCTTTTTCGTGTCCTTGGTTACTGCCATGCTCAAATTCCCATAATGTTGTAGCCGCAATCGACATAGATCGTCTCGCCGGTAATGCCGCTTGCGAGATCGCTTACCAGGAACAATGCCGTGTTGCCGACCTCACCGGCGGTTACGTTTCGCTTGAGCGGCGACTTTTCGCCGACGTAACTGAGTAGTGATCCCATATTCTTTACGCCGCGAGCGGACAGCGTGTTGATCGGGCCGGCGCTGATCGCATTTACGCGTATGTTGTTCTTGCCCAGGTCGGCTGCCAGATAGCGAGTTGATGCCTCAAGCGCGGCTTTTGCTACGCCCATTACGTTGTAATTCATCACGACCTTTTCGGCGCCATAATAGGTCATCGTTACGATCGAGCCGCCGTCAACCATCAGCGGGGCCGCAGCGAGAGCGGCCTGCGTGAGCGAGAATGCACTGATCTCGAGCGCAGTTGTGAATGCCTCACGCGTTGTAGCGATGAATTCTCCTTCTAACGCCTCGCGCGGAGCGAAGGCTATTGAATGCACGAGAAAGTCGAGACGGCCGTACTTTGCCTTAACGGCATCAAACGCCGCATCGACGGTCGCCTGATCGCTTACATCGCACGGCACGACGAGCGAATCGTCGAGCGTGAGCGCAAGTTCCTCAACATTCCCCTTGAGCCTGTCGCCCTGATAGGTAAATGCCATCCGTGCTCCGTGCTCAGCACACGCCGCCGCACACGCCCAGGCTATCGAACGCTTGTTCGCGACACCGAGGATCATTCCAACTTTACCTTCAAGCATATTTTTACAGTGGGTGAAAAAGTGTAAGAGTGAA
This sequence comes from uncultured Chloracidobacterium sp., assembly GCA_964568325.1. Lineage (GTDB taxonomy): Bacteria > Acidobacteriota > Blastocatellia > Pyrinomonadales > Pyrinomonadaceae > OLB17. The sequence goes on from CAZMQR010000083.1 coordinate 6,156, forward strand.
AAGGTGAAAAAGCAAGACACAGCTTTTTCACTCTTTCACTTTTTCACCTTTTCACTCGGATACATAGACTTTCTGCAGCATCTCGAAATCGAGCATACGAATATCGATATCGACCGGCGTGTCGGTGAACCGCCGCATCGTCAGTACGCCGCGCAGTTGTTCTTCCTCGTCGTGGCTTAGCTGCGTAACCAGCACGAGCATGAGTTTGAGTCGCAGGCGGCTCTTCATATCGGCGAGATTCTTCTTGGCCATCGCTGCTTTCCTCAGCATCGATTCGATCTTCTCCTGGCGCACGTCGGGCACGACAAGGAACGCGGCCTCGATACACGTGATCAGGTCATGATCGATGAGGATGCCGTCAAACGGGATCTTGCCTATGCTGACGTGACGCATGAGCGGCAGGTTCTCTTCCTGCTGAACCTGTCGCAGGGCCAGGTCTTCGGCGACGATATAGGCTGACAGCAGGTCCGGAAACTGATCGCTGCCTACATTGAGCAGCCTGGCCAGCTCGCGCACCTCGACGTTGACATTCTGCCGCTGTATCTCAGGCATCGCGGCGTCCCAGCGGATGAACTTGCGGTCGTCCAATGCCGCGAGCCGCCGGCTGTGCGTGATCTCGATGAGAGCGGTGAGCACCAACAGGAGAGCGGCCCCTGCGAAGAGCATCGCCATCGTCCAATGCGGTTCCCTGACCGCCAGCACAACCCCTGCGACAAGCAACGAAAGCAGAACAACGGCCGCCCCGATCAGCGGATAGTTACTCTTGCGCCGCTCGACGCGGCTGAGCGGGTTTTGCGATTCTTTTGCCATGAATTGCCTCCAGCTTTAGCTGGAGGTAACGATCGGAAAATCTCCGGCTTTAGCCGAATTTGGGCTAAAGCCCAGGCTCTTGTTGAGCTTAAACCTCCAGCTAAAGCTGGAGGCAACTCAATAAGAACTTATACGGCTACCGACCGTTCAAACGGAATATCGTCAAAGTGCGTCATCAGCTTGAAATCCCTAAATCGCTGATTGATCTCGGGATAATCGAGCCCGTCGACGCGCTCGGTGCCAAACTTCTCGACGTTGAACGACGCCATCACCGAGCCGTAAACGCATGCCCGCCGCAGCACCTCGTCATTGATGTCATTCTGGGCGGCCAGATAGCCCATAAAGCCGCCTGCGAATGTATCGCCTGCTCCCGTCGGGTCAAAGACGCTCTCGAGCGGATATGCCGGCGTCGTAAAGTAGCCGTCTTTGGTAAATAGTGTGGCGCCGTATTCGCCGCGTTTGATGACGACAGCCCTGAGGCCGTAGCCGAGGATCAGGCGAGCGGCCTTATAGATGCTTGGCTCATCGGTCAACTGCCGCGCCTCGGCATCGTTGATGATGATGCAATCGACGGCCTTGATCGTCTCGATCACGGCGTCCTTCATCGACGAGATCCAGAAGTTCATCGTGTCCATCGCGACGAATCTGGCGTCGGCACACTGGAGGCGAACATCCTTTTGCAGGGCCGGCAGGATATTTGCCAGAAACAGCAGCTTCGCGTTCTTCGATCTATCGCTCAGCTTCGGCTGAAACGTCTCAAAGACGTTCAACTGAGTGTCGAGCGTGTGTGCCGTGTTCATATCGTAATCGTAACTGCCGCTCCAAAAGAACGTTCGCCCGTCGGGCACGACCTCGATATCGTCGGTATTGATGTGATGGCGACGAAAAACGTCCCACTCGGCCTCGCCAAAATCGCCGCCGACCACGCCCACCGCGTTCACCTCGGTAAAGAACGACGCGCTCAGTCCAAAGTGCGTCGCCGCACCGCCTAAAACCCGCTCGCGCTTGCCAAACGGCGTCTCCAACGCATCGAACGCGACCGATCCAACTACTGTTAATGACATAAATTTAAGAAGCCAGAATTCAGAAGCCAGAAATCAGAAAAAGGCGTCCTCTGCTGACTTCTGAATTCTGACTTCCGACTTCTTACGATTCTACACGCCACGGCGGGTTTTTGCGATTTTCGCCGGCGTGGAAGAGGCATATCTTGTTGCCATTTGGGTCCTTTAGGTATGCCTGACGCCAGAGCCACGGGCGATCCGCCGGGTCTTCGTCAAATTCGAGCCCGAGCGTCTTTAATCTCGCGACCTCGGCGTCGAGGTCTTCGCATTCAAAGTAGAGCACTATCGCATCGGGCACACTCGCTACCGCTCGTGTTTCCGCCTGTGTCTCGATTGTGTTCACCGACAGCGTCGCCTCGCCATCGGGGCACTCGAGCCGTGCGTAACGCGGCAGCGCATCAGTGATCCGCCGCAGGCCGAGCTTTTCAAAAAACTCGACCGTCTCGACCGTCTTCTCGCAATAGATCGTGACCTGGTTGAGATTCATTTACGCAAAATTCAGAACAGGATAGACAGGATAAACAGGATCAATTTCTTATCATATCCATCCTGTGCATCCCGTTCTAATTGCCGTTAGCCCCTTTGAGAATGGCAAGGGTTTTCGAAGCGTCGCCCGCGAACTTACTCTCCGGATACTTTTCCACGACCGTCGAAAGATACGCCACGGCGTCGGCGCGGAGCTTTTCGGGAGCGTATTTTTCTTTTTCACGCTCGCTCTTGAGATTCACCTTCTGCTTGCCCTTGCCCTCTGAGAGGTAATAGCTGCTCATGCCAGCGAGGTAGAGAAACTCGTCGATCGCCGTAAACTCGGGATACGCCGCGTAAGTCTCCTCGAACCGGTCGATCACCGACTTGTAAGCCTTCTTGAGCGGCGAAAAATACTGCTTCGCAACGTCGAGGTTATGCTTAGCATCCCGCTCCATGATCACGTCCAGCACCGGCCCGACATTGCGCTGGGCGGAGATACTAAAGCCG
>CAZMQR010000084.1:0-8824 GCA_964568325.1 uncultured Chloracidobacterium sp.
GCCAGACGATAATCGGCCCGGCCGCATTTCAGGCCGACCCATTCGTTGTCCTCCTTCTTGAAGTGAACATCGCCCGGATCGAGGGCCCTTACAATGTCAAAGAGCTTGCGGGCCTGCACACAGATAGCACCCGGCGTTATGATCTCGGCCTCAGCATCGCAGCGCATTGTGCAGTCGAGGTCAGTTCCGACTATTCGAATCTCGCCCTCGCCTATCGACTCGATGAGGATATTGGACAATACAGGGATCGTCGTCTTGCGCTCGACAACGCCTTGAATGAATCCCAACTCCTGTCTGAGGACGTCTTGCTTGATCTTGAATTCCATTTCTTTCTGCTCCTTAGTCGTAGAGACTTTTGTTTCCTACTTAAAATCTATTTCCTAATAGTATACAATCGCTTTCCTTTCAAATCCATTGCTGTGAAGAAAAATATCAGATTAAGGAAATAGTATTATTAGACGCCTGTGAAAATGTTAAAAACTGCCGTAAGTCGTTATTTTGCTTGGATTTTTCCGTCCACACACACTTGTGGAAAACTTGTGGAAAATCTACCGGCGATCGCAACCATCCGCAGTTCCCCGCTTTTCCACCACCATCCACAGGCCGTTCGGGCCAATGCCGGTGGAAAAGTGAAAAATAATTATTCAAATATCTGTAAACAAAGCACTTAACAGCCGACTCACGAAATGGTTCTTGTGGAAAAGCCGGTTCCCGCAATTCCGTTAAAAGGCTTTTAATTAATTGCAAAGATTATCGATAAGCTCTTCCACCTGCCTGTGGAAATTTCCATTCTCCCGCATCATCGAATCTATCTTGTCCACCGAATGCATCACGGTCGTATGATGCTTGCCCCCAAGCTCTCGTCCGATCTCGGGAAAGCTGTGCCGGGTCAGTCGTTTACAAATATACATAGCTACCTGCCGCGGCATAGCGATGGCCCGAGAGTTGTTCTTTGATTTTAGTTGATCGACCGAAAGGTCAAAGGCCGCAGCGACATGTCTCGCTATGATCTCGATCGTCAAGCCGGCAGGCCGCTCGGCGTCGAGGATGTTCTTCATAGCCTCTTTTGCAAGCTGCTTTGAGATCGGAACACCCTTCATCGACGAGATGGCCACGAGCCGGACCAGCGAGCCTTCGAGTTCGCGGACGTTGCTTCGTACCTTACCTGCGATATAGATAGCTATCTCATCGTCGAGATGGATGCCGTCCAGATCCGCCTTGCGCTTGAGGATCGCGACCTTGGTCTCAAGGTCGGGCGGTTCAAGATCGGCGATCAGGCCCCACTCAAAACGTGAGTGCAGCCTCTCCTCGATCGTAGGGATGTCGCGCGGCGGACAATCGCTCGTCACGATGATCTGTTTCTGGCTGTTGTAGAGAGCGTTGAATGTATGAAAAAACTCTTCCTGGGTGCGTTCCTTTCCGGCAAGGAACTGGACGTCGTCCATCAGCAGCACGTCGATCGAACGATACTTATCGCGAAAGCCGGGCGTCTTATTGAAGCGGATCGCATTGATAAGCTCATTCATGAACCGCTCAGACGTAATATAGGCGACGCGCATATGCGGGCTTCGGGCCTTGATCGCGTGGCCTATGGCATGCATCAGGTGCGTCTTGCCAAGCCCGACGCCGCCGTACATGAACAGCGGATTGTATGTCGCTCCGGGCGTCTCGGCGGTGGCCTTGGCCGCTGCGTGAGCAAACTGGTTACAGGATCCGACAACGAACTTCTCGAAGGTGTATTTCGGATTCAGGCCCTCTTCCATCGGCTCGATGTCGATGAAGTTAGCAGCCGCTGCCGGACGCACAGAGGCAGACCCGTTCTTCGGCGAAAAGAACATTTCAACGGTCACATCCTCAAACTCAGGCGGTGCGACGCTCTCGGCCTCGATCTGCCACTCGATGGTGTGGTCGGTATATCCCAGGTCGGCGAGCGTCGTTTCGATGAGGGGCTCGTAATACCGGCAAACCCAATCTTTGGTGACCTCGCCTGCCGCAAGCCGGACCGTGCTTGTCTCTGTATCGAGCCCGGCAAACCTGATCGGCCCGAACCATGTCCTGAAGACTTCGCTGTTCAACTGTCCTTCGATGACGCCGAGGGCCTCATTCCAGACGGTCGCTTCTTGTGCAGTTGCCTTAGATCGCAAAGATTGAAAACGGGACTAAAGCGCGGGGTTGCTTAATGCAATATTTTACCGCGGCCCCCTCCTTGATGCCTTTGATCGTAGTCGTGCGGCGGAAGCAAAAGTCGTTTATATCCAAACGATTTCCGGAAGGAAAGCCGGGCCGTCCCGGGGAGTTATCCACAGTCTTTTGCACAGCCGGTTCCCAGAATTGTATAAAACCTAAAGCAGTGCTTTAAGCTGTTTACCATCAACAAGTTACAACAACCCAATTCCTGGAAACGGCTAACAGACTAGCACGAAAAAACGCCTCGCGCAAAGCGAAATCCACAGCTTTTTTTCGGCGCGTTAAACGCGAATTTAACTTCCTTTTTTGTCAACAATTCGCCCCGATTTTTGAATGTGTTAGAGTAAGAAAACCGTCCATTTTGAGACCAAAAACGTGGCAAAAATCGAAAAAAAATTTTCGAAAATGAGCAAGACCGCACGCGCCGAGACGGATAATTTTCAGCGCCGGATAGCGGCGGCCTGTGACGGCCTGATCTACATTAGTGAAACCGACGCACCGGTTCAACCGGTGGCCGCTTCAAAGCCCGATGCCGATCTTCTGGCGTTGCTAAGAGAGGATGCCGGCATGTCGCGCGATGCCAGACCAGAACAGATCTCGGTCGATCGCTTTTTCAATCCGCTTATCCGGATCGAGGATTGGTACGGCAAGCGCGAGATGGAGCGGGCGGAAAGATTCAAGGTTCTTGCGGAACTGCTTGGAAGTGAACTCAGTGACCTTCGAGCATACCGTGTGGGCGAGATAAACGTTGCGTACTACGTTATGGGTCGCGACGCGGCTGGGCGGCTGGTGGGGATAAAGACAGCCGCCGTTGAAACTTAGGGGCCGCTATCTTTGCGAAATGCTGCTGGCCCCTGATCGCTTGGTCACAAGGCTTGACGGTGTGCCTGCGTACGTTATCTTGCATGCCCCGGAGATATCCGTGCGGAGTTCGCCGGTGACGCTGACATCGACGCGGCTGGCACCGCTGGCCTCGATCTCAGCGTTCGCTGCCTGAAGTTCCTTGGCGTCGATCTGCGTCGCACCGCTAACATCCGTCGTTAGCTTGGCCGTCTCACCGGTAAGGCGTATTTTCGAAGCTCCGCTCGATTCGATAGAGATACTCTCATTCTGTAGTCTGCCGACACTTATCTTCGCTGCGCCCGATGCCTCCAGCGAGTCGATGTCAGGTGCCGAAATGCGAACGAGCATCGGATTCTCGCTCGATAGCTTGCGCTCCGTCGATATGGTGAGGATGCCGTTGCGGACCTTCGTAGTTATCAACGGCAACAAATTGTCGTCGGCTTCGATCTCGACGCCGTATTCCTTTTGAGCCGTGATCTCTACCTGAAATACGCCTCCTACATCGATGCCGTGAAAGCCTGATAGCTCGCGCGTCTCGGATGCCAAGCGGCCTGAGCCTTTTTCGCTGCCGACCTTGATCGGAAAGTTGAGAAAACTGCCGCCGATGCGCCCGAACGAGGATGAATTTGCAGCGATGAGTCCGCCGATCAGGGCGAACAGGAAAACCAAGAAGCCGAACTTTTTCATAAATGCCTCCGAAACAACTGTAGCTAATTGGCAAACGAAGCCGCGAAGGAAAAAGTTCAGAAAAAGGCGGACGCCGTCACCGACGCCCGCCTCATGATAAGAAAGACGCTCGAACTACTTCGTCTTTGGCGTCTCCAGAGGCTTTACGTCTTTATTGACGTTGCCGACGTCCTTCTTGACCTCAGGCGTCACGCCGGCCTTTGGTGAGCCGGTCGGGGATGCGGCCGGGCTCGGACTCGCGACAACGACAGGCGACGGGCTGGCCGGTGGCTTCGGTGGTTCAGGTTTTGGCTGTTCGCACGCGGCCGAGATGGCCGTGGCGATCGCCAGCACGGTTGTTAGAACTATTGATCTTCTCATTGTTTTTCTCCTACTTGAGCTAATGCACGGACCCGGAGCCGTCCGCTGGCAGACATCAGCAGCCGGACTAACGAGGAACGTCTTTCCGCAAAGTGCCGACAAGGCCCTTTGCCATTCATCGTCAACGCTGCGCGGATAGGAACGGCCGATGGAGAAAAACTTGCAGAAAAACTATTGGCCGCCGCCTCTGTTGTGCAGTATCAAAAGACCTGAAAGCCTTTTGACCTCAAGCAGAATTCAGCGAATTCCGCCAGCCATTCGTGGGTGACGCTGTAGTTCTTCCACTGCTCGTCGCTGTCGCGATGGAGCGTCATATCGTCGGGGGCGTCGGTGACGGTTAGGTCGGCGAACATCCGTTTGCCCGGGCCGACCTTTGGCAATATTTCGTTTCTGATCCGAGAACCGATGTCGTGGGCCTGGTCGAGGTCCACCTTGACGCCGGTCGCGTTGTAGCTCATCTGCCGAATGTGTCCCTCGTCGACGATGTCGAGATCGCGGATGATCTCGACCGCGGCTTTCCAGCTCCAGACGTTCGCGTTGAACTCAAACCCTTCGCTGCCCTGATCGATCAGTGTGAAGCTCATCGTTGCAATGCTAAACGGATGAGTAAAGAAGGTCAATATGTTTCGCAGTTCGATCTTAGGGAGCTTTTCCTGCGATGAAAGAAATTCGCATGATGAAAGAAGTAGACGCAGCATCTTACTTCGCGTAAAATGTATACATGGGTAACGAATCAACGATAACGAGTAAAGGAACCATCACGATCCCGTCGGCTATCAGAAACTCATTGGGATTGAAGCCGGGCAGGAAAGTGCGTTTTTCGATCAATAAAGACAATAAGATGGTCGTCGACCCTGGTGTAACGTTCGAAGAGTTCGAGGCTTTGCGCGATAGGATCGTAAAGAAGATACCACCTCATCTCAAAGGTCTGACCGTAAGGGAGTTGGAAGAAAAAATGTCCGAGGCATGGGTGGCCAGTGAGCGCAATAAGTCTTGATACCAACATAGTTGTCCGGCTCGTTGCGCAGGATGTACCTGCGCATACAGCGGCCGCGTCAACCTTGCTTGAGAGGCATAAGTGTTATGTTTCCGACGTGGTTGTGACTGAGGCTGTCTATACGCTTCAACGTATCTATGGCCTGGAACGGTTTGAGATCACGAAAATGCTGCTTTACATTTTCCGCACATCTCAGATCACCTACAACGCCCAGGTCCTTGATGCGGTTTTTGAGCTGTACGAGAGCCGAACCTCACTTTCCTTTGTGGATTGCTATGCGGCGATAGAGTCGAAGAGCCGAAATCGCGAACTCGCGACATTCGATAAAAAGCTTTTGAAGGCCTTCCCGCATATTAAGGAGCCCAGATGATCTCATACGCTGACGCCGGCGTCTCTATCGACAATGCGAATCTCGCGGTTGCTAAGATCCGCGAATATGCTCGATCGACATTCAATGAACGCACGCTGACCGAGATCGGCAGCTTTGGCGGGATGTTCGCGGGGGCGTTTCCTGACATGGCCGAACCGATACTCGTGGCCTCGGCCGATGGCGTGGGGACAAAGCTCAAGCTCGCGTTCGAGACAGGCATTCACAACACGGTCGGGGCCGATCTGGTCAATCACTGCGTAAACGACATTCTGGTTCAGGGTGCAAGGCCGCTGTTCTTCCTCGATTATTTCGCGACCGGCAAGCTCGAACCCGACGTGACCGCCTCGGTCGTCGAGGGTATGGCCCGTGCCTGCCGCGAAAATGGCTGCGTCCTGCTCGGCGGCGAAACGGCAGAGATGCCGGATTTTTATCCGCCCGGCGAATATGACCTTGCCGGCTTTATCGTTGGCGTCGTTGATAAGTCCAAGGTCATCGACGGCAAAAATATTGTCCCGGGCGACGTCGTCCTCGGCCTGCCATCGACCGGCCTGCAGACCAACGGCTATTCGCTCGCGCGAAAACTCCTTTTCGAGGTCGGCGGCTACAAGGTCGATTCATACCTTGACGAACTCGGCACGACCGTCGGCGAAGCCCTGCTCGCCACGCACTCGTCATTCCTCCCGCAGCTCGGCCCGCTGCTCGACCGGACAGGCGGAAACCCGAGCAGTAGCGAGGGTGCCCCTCACCCAAATGGGATCATTAAGGGCCTCGCCCACATCACCGGCGGCGGCTTCCTCGAAAACATCCCACGCATCCTGCCCGACGGCGTCTCAGTAGAAATAAACCGCAACTCCTGGCCCGAACCACCTATCTTCGGCCTCATGCAGCGGCTCGGCAATGTCGATGACAATGAGATGTTCCGGACATTCAATATGGGAATCGGCATGGTGGTGATCTGCGCGTCATCCGCACAAGCCGCCATCTCAGACCAGTTCACTAGTAGCTACCTGATCGGACGCATTTCGGCAGGTGCAATCGGGGTAAAAATAGACTCGGGTAACGACTAAGCAAGGCCGCTTAGTAGAAACCACCGCAGGCCCACATAGGTTCAATGCTCTCGGAAGTGTGCGAGCAGTAATTCATACCTGGGCCAGTGTACTCAAAGGCTAGATTGTAGCCACGGGGGCCGCTGATGTATTCAAAGCGCGGCGGTTCGGACAAGAGCTCTTTTAGCTCGGAGGTAGAAAGATGACTGGGAACAAGTTCATCCAGCGTCTGGGGATATTGCGCTCTGTCCCAATAGAAGGACTCAATACTGAGAATAAGTTTGGCTCCTCTGGCACGACCTAGCTCAGCGACTTTCCCTTTTCCCGGTGCGTTCTTGCATCCGATCATCAGCGCCAAAAAGGCAACCAGCACGAGTAGTAGATATTTTTCCAGTTTCACAAGAGGTCGGTACGGGCTAACGACGGCCTTGCTGGATCCATTGGATCATGCTCGTGGTATCGCTCGCGAGAACGGTATATCTGCAAAGTTGAACCTAACGCCCTTTAACGCTCACTTAGCAGTTTGGCCATACGAGTTTGCCAGCCCGGACCGGAGGCTCTCCATGTAGCTAACACGGATTCGGGGAGGCGAATGGTAATTTGCCGCCGAGGGTCTGACGAAACCGGTCGCCCGGCGCGTTTAACGGAACCACGTCCCAGCATTTCATCGGTCAGTTCGGGAAGGTCAGTATATTCGCTGGCTTTAATCTTATGCCGATCTATTTTCTCAAGATCAGATTTCAAGGTACGGGGCGATTTTTGCTTCTTCACGTTCATTGGCTTTCCTCATGCTAAATATATGGCGAGTCGTGCCTCGTTTGGTATATCCGATAACAACCAGTCGGTCCGCGAGATGCCCGAAGCACATTACTCGCTTCTCACCATAGTCCCGGCGGGTATCCTCGACCTCAAAAGTCAACCCTTCGAATACGGTGACTGCGTCCTCGAAGTCGAGCCCTCGCTCGTCAAGCGTCCTTTGCCGCCTTTTCGGATCATAGCTAATCCGCATACATTATTGTAACTACATAAATTGGCAAATGCAACGATTCGATTAAACGCCTATTTGAATTGAACTGGTGTGAGTAAGTTTAATATACAAAGGGAAGCCATTTTGAATAAATGAAGCTCGGAATCCTCATCTCAGGCCGCGGGTCGAATATGGTCGCACTGATCGACGCGGTAAAGAGCGGCGAGATTCCTGCGTCGAAGGTCGCGGTGGTTATCAGCGACAAGCCGAAGGCGGCGGGCCTGGCGAAGGCCCGTGAGCGTGGCGTCGAGACCGTTGTCATCGAACGCCATGGCAGAACGCGCGAGGAACATGATGCCGAGATAATTAGCGAGTTAAACAAACGCGGTGTCGAGTTGGTCTGCCTTGCCGGCTACATGCGGCTGCTGTCGCCGTCATTTGTCCGCTCCTTCCCGAACCGCATCATCAACATCCACCCAAGCCTGCTGCCCGCCTATCCCGGCCTCGGCGTCCACGAACGCATCCTCGCCGCCGGCGAGAAAACCTCCGGCTGCACCGTCCACTACGTCAACGAACACCTCGACGCCGGCCCGATCATCCTCCAGCGCGAAGTCCCCGTCCTCCCCGGCGACACACCCGACACGCTCGCGGCGAGAATTCTGGAACAGGAACACGGCCTCTACGTCGAAGCAATCAGGAATATCGTTTCGGTTCCGTAACCGTTCGATGACCGATTGTGTGAGTTCGCTTCAGCCTATTCACGTTCCTTCGCGACGAGCGCGTCGTAGATGGGTTCGATCTGTCTTCTAAGGGCGGGAATATCCGTAGTGACGGTCTGCCAAACGACATCAAGGTCAACGCGGAAATACTGGTGGACCATCCGGTCACGCATTCCGGCCATCCTCGACCACGGAATACTCTGGTTAGCAGAGGTAACTGAATCACTCAAGGCTTTGGTCGCTTCACCAATGACCTCAAGTTTTCTGATGAGAGCGTCCTGAAGTTGATAGTTCTGCTCAAAGTCATCTTTGGTAACGCCATTGATGTAGCTCGCAATGCGTTCGCAGCATTCGAGAATGTCAAAGAGCAGGATGTTGTCGCTCCTACTCCTCATAGATGATCTGAAGGTCATTGATCACGCTCGATTTGATCAGCGGATGAAGACTCGCTTCAGTTCCGAGATCGACTGGCCGGCCGAGCAGCTTTTCTACTCGCTCCTCGAACTCGATCAGGTCAAACATTCCGACTGGATTTCTGAATTGCACGATAAGATCAACATCGCTCGCCGCATGGTCGTCACCCCTCGCGACCGAGCCAAACACGCCCAACCGCTTGACGTTGCTCTCAATGCACAACGGCCGAAGTTC
>CAZMQR010000085.1:0-8727 GCA_964568325.1 uncultured Chloracidobacterium sp.
CCCCGACAATTCCCGAGTCAAAGTTTAACCGTATCACGCTGATCGCGGTGCTGATGACGCTTGGCGGCATCGCGTTGTTTGGGTATTTCATCTACGCGGTCGGTTTTCGCGAGATCTGGAATGGCATCGTTCGGTTTGGCTTTGGCGGCTTTGGCGTCATCCTGACCCTTTATTTCGGGCGGGTATGTGTCAGGGCCTGCGCCTGGAAGTTGTCTGTTCACGAACCGTATAGCCTGCGGCTTCGCGATACTGTGCCGGCGGTCGTGATCGGCGAAGCAATGTCGAGCACGATACCGCTCGGGATCCTTATCAGCGGCACATCTAAGGCGGTTGCTGTTCGCCGTCGAATACCGCTCATCGCAGGCCTGTCATCGGTTGCCACCGAAAATCTCTTTTACAGTCTGATAACCGGGCTTTTCCTCATCAGCGGCGCCAGGCTCCTGCTCGGGGTGTATGCTCTTGACCAAGGCCTGGTCTGGCTGCTCGGCCTGCTCATGACGACTCTCTTTGGGCTGATCTGCCTCGGGGCCGTGATGGTCGTTCGCCAGTGGCATTTTGCGAGCTGGGTCACAGAGTGGCTTTACCGCAAGGGCGTTTTGCGGCGATGGCTGGATGGCGGACGGGCGGCGGTCCGACAGTTTGAGGACCTCATATACGGTTTTTTTCGACGCCACCCACGGCGTTTCCTGTCCATTTGCATTTTTGAGGTTCTGTATCACGCCTTCGGGATCGCCGAGGTCTGGTTTATCCTGAGCCGCATCAGCCAGACGCTACCCGCTATTTCAACCGCGTATCTGCTGGAATCCGTCAGTCGCCTTGTGACCATAATGTTCAAGCTTATTCCGTTCGTCATCGGTGTGGACGAGGCCGGGGCTGAGTTCATCGCCGAGACGGTGTCGCTGGGTGCGGGTGTCGGTGTAACGCTGGCGATAATCCGAAAGGGGCGAATACTCTTTTGGACGCTGGCCGGCGTCGCGCTCATCATCAAGCGCGGCATATCGATCTCCGAACTATTGCGAAGGCGTCATTAGAGCGGCCAGAATACCGGCACAAGCGTGATCGATACGATGAAGACGATCACGGTCAGGACGGCGCCGATCTTGACGAAGTCCATAAATCGGTAGCGGCCGGGCGTATAGACGAGCACACATGCCGGTTCGAGCGGTGTAATGAATGAGAACGAAGCCGCGTAGGTGACACCGATGATAAAAGTGCGCGGCTCCAGCCCCAATGCGAGAGCCGTCTTGATTGCGACCGGCAGCACGACCAGTGCCGCTGCCTGATTCGACATGGGTTGCGTAAGAGCGACCGTCAGCAGAAAGAAGCCTGCTAGCACGGCGGTGCCGCCAAACTGCCCGAAATAGACATTGATCAGGCCGGCAAGATACCTGTCGGCTCCGCTAGATTCCATCGCAACGCCAAAGCTCATCATGCAGGCGATCAGCACCAGCAGCCTCAGGTCGATCAGGTCATACATCTCGGCGTAGCGAACTGTCTTTGTCGCCAACAGGACCATCACGCCGATCAAGACGCATACCGCCAGCGGGATGTCATAACCTGTCAGGGTGCCGGCGAGTGAGAGTGCGAGAAATACAAGGAACGCCCCGATCGCCGATCGCCGCTTCTCTATCCTAAAGCTGCCCTCGGATACATCCTCGAGCAGGATGACCTCGTTCTCAGTAACGAGCGGTTCGATGCGGTCGCGCCGCCCCTGAACCAGGAGAACGTCGCCAAATCTAAGCTGGACCTCGCTGAGCTTTTCGATGAATGTCGCCCCATGGCGATTGATCGCCAGCACCGTCAGGCCATAGCTTTGTCTGAATCTGAGTGTCTTGAGCGTGTGGCCCACAAGGCGCGAATCGCGCATTATCATGAGTTCAAACAGCTCGACATCCTTACCCTCGAGCAGCACGTCGGCCAGCATAAAATCAGGCTTGATCTCAAGCCCGACCGCCTCCTTGATCCTCAGGATCTCGCTGACGCGTCCCTCGACGATGAGCGAGTCGCGCCGCTGTATCCGCTCCGTCGGTTCCGGAGCTATGATCCGCTCGTTGCCGCGCACGATGCCGAGGACATTTAGTTCCAGATCGGCACTGAACTGGGCCTCGTCGAGCGTTTTGCCAACCAGTTCTGACTGAGGAAGGACGAGGACTTCAGAGACGTATTCGCGAATGTTGTATTGCTCGGTGAGCGAGTCGCCGCCGCCGCGCGTCGGGAGCATTCGCCGCCCTATGAACAGCATATACAGCAGGCCAAACGCGAACGTGATAACGCCGACGGGAGCAAGCTCAAACATCGAAAATGGCTCTTGGCCGTATCGCTGGATAGCACCGCTCACGGCCAGGTTGGTCGAGGTGCCGATCAGCGTGCAGCTCCCGCCGAGGATCGCGCCGAAGGCAAGCGGCATAAGCAGTTTTGATGCGGGGATCTTTGTCTTGGCGGCAAGGCCGATCACCACGGGCAGGAACATCGCCGTCGTCGTGGTGTTCTTTAGCACAGAGGCCGAGGCGGCCGCCATTATCATTATCAGTGCAGTCAGAACGAACTCATTATCGCCCGCGATCCTGCTGATACGGCGGCCGATCAGATCGACCAAGCCCGTCTTTATCAAGCCGCCGACAAGAATGAACAATCCGCCGATCGTGATGATGACATCATTCCCAAAGCCCGCAACGGCCTCCTGAACGGTCAAGACCCTCGTCAGGATCAATGCGATCACCAGCAGCACGCCGATGACGTCGACGGGCAGCTTCTCTGTCGCGAACAGAATGATCGCAACGAGCAGCAGCAGCAGAGTGACCGCAATATCCGGTGTCATTTGGCGCAAGCATATCCGAATTTGCAAACTTTTGAAAGAAAAGCGGCCCGTTGCCGGGCCGCCTAGCTGACCTACGTTATGAATACGGTCAACTTTCGGCATGATCCGACCAAGCGTTTACTGATTGACGGCGGTTGAAGGCGCGCGCGGCCTTTGGCGTCCCGGCTCGCGTGATAAAATGTGCCTTGGCGGTTGCCGAAGGGGCGAACAAACAGTCTCTTGCCGTCCGCGTCGGCCTGCATACCGGAGAATGTGATATTGTCGGTGAGAGTTTAGGCGGTTTTGCCGTCGAGCTTGCCCAAAAGATCGCCGCGCTGAGCGAGGATTCAAACATTCCCGTCTCGCGCACCGTAAAAGACCTCGTGGCCGGCTCGGGCCTCGAATTCAAGGAATTCGGCACACGCACCTTCGACGGCGTCGAAGGCAAATGGCGCCTCTTCCGCGTCATTCAACCGAAGTCGGAACCGCCTGCCTGAGCGGGCGGCCAGTTCCGTTGACTTAAGAAAACACCATGAAAAAGCTCAATTCGCTCATCCTCGTCCTCTTCTTAGCCGCATTTGCATCGGCCCAAACCCTCGACGACAAGCTCAAAGAGATCGATGATTATGCCAATACCGTGATGACCACATGGAAAGGCCCCGGCATGGCGATCGCCGTCATCAAGGACGACAAGGTCGTATCGGCCAAGGGCTATGGCGTCTTGAAACTCGGCGAACCTGCCGCCGTTAATGCCGACACGGTCTTTGCCATTGCGTCGAATTCAAAGGCATTTACGACCGCCAGCCTTGCCATCCTTGTCGATGAGAAAAAGCTCAACTGGGATGACAAGGTGTCAAAGTATCTGCCGGATTTCCAACTATACGATCCGTGGGTGACAAGCGAACTGACCATTCGCGACCTTGTGACGCACCGCGTCGGGTTGGACACATTCAGCGGCGATCTGCTGTGGTATGAGACGACGTATTCGCCGGACGAAATACTGCGAAGGGTCAGGTATCTCAAGCCGGTGTCGAGCTTTCGCACGCGCTTCGGCTATCAGAACCTGATGTTCATCGCCGCCGGCAAGGTCGTTGAGAAAGCGTCGGGCCAATCATGGTGCAGCTTCGTCACCGAACGTATTCTGACACCGCTCGGAATGATGCGAACAAAGTGCAGTATCAACTCGCTGCCCGACAACGCCGCATGGCCGCACAATGAATCCGGCGGCGCTTTGCGAGTGCTGCATCGCGGGAATGTTGACGGTTCGTACTCGGCCGCGGCGCTGAATTCGTCGGTCAACGACCTGTCCAAATGGGTCCGGACGCAATTGGCGAAAGGAAAATTCGGCGACAAGCGGATCTTCAGCGAGCAGCAGTCGTGGGCGATGCACCAGCCATACCTTGCCCAGCAAGTGTCGATGGCGGCCTCACGAAACAACCCGACGACGCATTTCAGCGGCGTCGCGATGGGCTGGTTCGTCTCCGACTATCACGGCCGAAAGATCATCAATCACAGCGGCGGCCTCGACGGCATGTTGTCCTACACAGTGCTGATCCCCGAGGAGAATGCCGGTTTTGTCGTGCTGACCAACAATGAATCGCCGTCATTCGCTATCATGATGAATAAGATCCGCGACGTGCTCGTCGGCGCGCCAAAACGCGACTATAACGCCGAGGCCGTGACGCGTGTAGCCAACAACAAAGCAGAGGACGCTGCCGATGCGAAGGCCATCGATGACGCACGCGTCCGCGACACGAGGCCTAGTCTTGCCTTCTCAAACTACGCCGGCACCTACGCCGACAAGCTATACGGCGACGTTGCGATAGCGGAGGAGAACGGCAAGCTGGTCATGCGGTTCCTGCCGTCGCCAAACTTTGTCGCCGACCTCGAACATTGGCACTATGACACGTTCCAGATAAAATGGCGGCCGTCGGTCGCCTACAATTTTCCACGAGGGTTTGTGACCTTTACGATCGACAAGGACGGCAAAACCGACCGATTGACCGTCGATCAGCCAAACAACGATTTTTGGTTCTACGAACTTGACCTGCGGCGCAAACCCGCCGATAGCTCGACAAAATAATGGCGATATGTAAGAATCCTCTTTCGATTTCGTAAACAGGAGAATTGATTTAGTTAATGTCAGAAGAAGCAGTTCAGCCGGCCGAAACGGCACCCGAGACCACCGCCGCCACCGAGGAGGTGCACTTTCAGGCGGTCGAGAAGGAAGGCGTCGTGACGGCCATATGGGAAATGCAGGGCCTCAAACACCTGCGCACGATCGACCCGCGTTCCGCCGAAGGCAAACAGATCCTCGCCCTCTTCGAGACCGCCGGCTAACAGGCAGAAACACGAGCAGTAGCGAGTGTGCCCCGTGGTGAACGATCCCGCCGGGCCTACTCGCTCAACTTTGCCGCTAGTCCCAGTATCGGGTGACCGCTTCGGGCCAACCGTCGCCCATCGGATTCCGCAACCTCAACGATACCCAGTCCCGTTGACGTAAGAAACACAGCATCCGCCGCCTTGATCTCGTCGATCTCCGCCGCGACTTCGTCGCACTCAATATTTTCAAGCACAAACTCCCGAGTCGTCCCCGGCAAACAACCCGTCGACAACGCGGACGTGTAAAGCCTGTCGCCCTTGAGCCAAAACACATTCGACATACACCCGCTCGTGATATGCCCGCGTTCATTCACACGAATACCCTCATGAAACCCGCGCCCTTTCGCCTCATCGATCGCAAGAATGTTCTCCAGGTAATTACAGGATTTCACGCCAGCCAACGGCGAGCGTGAATTGACCCGAAACGGCGAGACCGTCACCTTGAAACGTGTCGGCGCGATCCGATTTTGGCTTACGAGGATGTGCAGAGTCGTGCTTTTTTCAGCCTTGTGCCCGGGCCAGATCTCGCTTGGCCGCTCATCGGTGAATGTGATTCGCGCACGACTGACATCGATCTCAGACGTTCGGATCGCATCATCCAGAGCGGCTTTCGTTGTCTCCTCGGAATGGTGTGTAAGGTCGAGGCCGATCCTGCTTGCATTGTCAGCCAATCGCCGCCAATGCTTATCCCAAAACCATGGCTCGCCGTTGCGCAGCGCGACGGTCGTAAAGATACCTGAGCCATATAGTGCCCCCCTTGCTAGAGTCATCACCTACCGCAAAACTCCGTTACGAGCTCGCTGAATCTCTCACTTTGCTCCTCCTGAGGCACGTGTCCGCAGGCGGTGAGTACCATTAGACGCGAATCCGGCACCGTGTCGCGGAGTTTATAGCCGTCCTTGATCGGGATAACGGTGTCCTCTTCGCCCCAGATGATGAGCGTCGGCTGGGTTATGAGGTGGGCGTCGCGTTCGATGCGGTTTGCTGACCAGTTGCGCGAGGTGGCGAGCAGGCTGTGGTGTCCGTCGGCGGCGAGCAGCGGCCGGCGGACGCCTTCGATGCGGTCGTCGGTGATGAGATGATGATTGGCCTTTGCGAGCGTTCCGTGCATTCGGTGTTTAAGGAAAAACTTCGAGTCCGAGATAAACGGTGTCATTATCTCGCCCAAGCCCGGCAGGCTCGCGAACCGCAACACCGGATGCGATTTGAGATCGTCGTTGATGACCGCATCTACAAGGATGAGCTTTTCGACACGTTCGGGATAGTCGAGGGCCATTGTTGCCGCGACCGCTCCACCGTATGAACTCCCGACCACTGTCGCCTGCCCGATGCCGAGCCGTTCCGTGAAGCGTGTGACGACGCGGGCCTGCGCGCTGATAGAATATTCGAACCCGCGCGGCTTTTCAGAATATCCAAATCCGACTAGATCGACCGCGATCACCCGGAATCTTGCGTGAGCCAACATCGGCGCCGTCGTCTTCCAAACGAACAGCGACGCCGTGTAGCCGTGGATCAGCACGATCGGCGGCGCGGTCGGCTCACCAAACTCCTGATAATGCAGCCGAATGCCGTCGACATTTACAAACCTCGACTTATCCGAATGCGGCACGAACTCGGCGACATCGTCCCAGCCGACGGTTGCCGCGCGAGTCAGCATCTTGACCGCGACTGCCGCGGCGGCCGCTCCGCCGAGCACGAATGCCAAATCCCGTTTCCTCATTCTGAGCATTCTATACCAAAACAACCTTTGGCCGAATCGACGCTTCGGCCCGATCATAAACACCGACCGCGATCAGCTTACCGGTTTCCGTTAACATCCTAATGGCCTCGCCGTCCGTAAACCCCGCCGTTTCTATCCGTGTCGAAAGCCCGTCCAACGTCCGCTTTGCCCTCTCTTCGCTCAATGTGAGCGGCTTAAGATGCGAAACCGCCTCGTCCATCGGCAGCAGCCTTGATGCGGGCTCGCCCATACTGCCGAGTTCATCCAGCGTCACGCTATGCGACAGGCCAAACCGCCCGGCACGCGTCCTTTGCAGTTCGCCTAAATGCGCTCCGACACCCACGGCACGGCCGATATCTTCAGCGAGTACTCTTACATAGGTTCCTGCTGAACAAACAACGCGGAATTCCAGATTCCAAGTTTCAGACTTCAGGTCCTCGTGACCAGGTTCTACGATCTCAAGCTCGGAGATAGTTACCTTAACGGCCTTGCGTTCAACCGTCTCGCCCTTTCGGGCGTGCTCATACAGTTTCTTCCCGCCTACCTTCTTTGCCGAATACATCGGCGGCACTTGCTTGATCTCGCCTGTGAATCTAGGCAGAAGGGCCTCAATATCTTTTGCTGAAACGGATTTGAAATTTGAAATTTCAGATGTCAAATTTCCGGTCCTGTCTCCTGTATCGGTCTCAAGCCCGAACCGAACGGTTGCCAGATACTCTTTCTCATCCTTGTCGAGAAACTGTGCCAGCCGCGTCGCTTTTCCAACAAGCACGACCATCACGCCCGTAGCAAATGGATCGAGCGTGCCGGTGTGGCCAACGCGCCGCGTGCCGAGAACACGACGAACCTTCGACACCACGTCGTGCGACGTGATGCCCGCGGGCTTGTCGATGATCAAAATGCCGTCCACCGGCTAATTTTAGAATGCGCAGGTTAATAATGCACAATGAAGAGCGTGTCGTGGCGAAAACGGACCCGAAAGGTCGATGACGGCGATTGTGTCGTAAATGACCGCGAACGCTCACGCGAGCGGACGATGAACCGCGCCGTCAAGCTGCTTGCCGCCAAGCCGCGTTCGGTCGCCGAGCTTCGGATGCGCTTGCTCGAAAAGCTCTGGACTGACGGCGATATAGTCGACGCCGTGATCGAAAAACTCAAGGAATACAACTATCTCAACGACGAGCAATTCGCCCGCGATGTCGCTGTTTCAAAGCTCCGTCAAAAACCGCAGGGCCGCCGCCGGCTGCAAATGTCGATGTCGCAAAAGAAGCTCGATAAAGACGTGGTTGACGCCGCAATAGACGAGGCCTACGAAAAGCTGCCCGAGGAACAGTTGATCGCGGTTGCCATCGAGAAACGCCTCCGGCACAAGGGGCGGCCGCAGACGCGCGAGGAACTAAAGAGATTTCACGACCATCTGCTGCGTCAAGGGTTCTCGTATGATCTCATCCGCGACAGCGCCGCGCACCTGCGTTCTAATGGCAGCGATGAGGCCGGCTCGTGACAGGGTAGTGGTTCAGTTTGAAAAGCCGCCTCACCGCGAACTCTGCGGTTCATTCTCTGCGTTCTCTGCGTGGAAAAAACCTTAGCAAACATTCCACGCGGAGAACGGAGAGAGTTTCGCAGAGATCGGAGAGACGATCACAATTTCAAACTGAACCATTACTCGTGACAGAAAAACATTGACTTTTTGATCATATTGTGATACGTTGTTGCAGTGTCGGGACGTGGCTGGAACATGAGATGCGCCACACTATGCCACACTTTTATTTGGGGGTTTATATACTTGACACCACCAGCAAATAGTGTATATTGGTTGTAATAGGTT
>CAZMQR010000086.1:0-8717 GCA_964568325.1 uncultured Chloracidobacterium sp.
AATTCGAGACGAGGCCGAGCTTGACGAGGCCGGCGACCATCTTGTTGACGGTCGGAGCGGCAACGTTCAGCCGTTCGGCCAGGTCGCGCTGCTTTAGGCCGTCCTGCATCCATAACTCAAAAAGCACAAATACCTGTCCGCCATGGAGCGGGCCGGGGAGTCCGTGCTCGATCCCGATCTGCCCCATACAGCGTTCGAGGGAGCTGCGAAAGGCAGTCGTAACGCGCCCGAGCCGATAGCTGACCGTGTCTTCAAATTTGATAAGCGCCGCCATAACTGGTGTGTTTCGTGTGCTTTATGTAAACACTTTGCTCGCTAAATGAAAATAGTTAGCAGCCTCAGATAAGATTATTAGCAGGCTAATAATAAACAATTAGCAGGCTAATAAACAAACAGTAGCACGGTACAATAAGTTTCGAAAGTAAGCTAAGATTTGATTATGAATAAGGCGGAATTGCTTAAGGCGGCCAGGGACATCCTGCTGAAGCTTCACAAATCAATGGTCGATCTCGAACGGGAGATGTACGAGGGCATCCACGGGCGTCAAACGGCGGGGGCGTTCTTAAATCTACTGCTCGAGGACGTGGACATGGCTTGGCTGCGAAAATTTTCGATGCTGATCGTCGAGATCGATGAGATGTTTGACTTGAAAGAGGGAATCGCTGAGGAGGACGTCGAAGCCAACGTTCTCAAGATCGAGGAACTGATAGCGATGACCGAAACGGATGACTATTTCAAGGCAAAATACCAATTCGCGCTCACCCGAAGTCCACATGCGGCAATGTTGCATGTCGAACTTAAGCAGCTTCTAGCTTCCAGCGTCTGATAACGAATAAGCCGTCATCACCGTTATCCGTACGGCAGGTGTGAGCGACACGGGCGGCTTTAGCTGCGGCCGCTCTTCTTCCAGTCAGCGAGAAATGCGTCGAGGCCT
This sequence comes from uncultured Chloracidobacterium sp., assembly GCA_964568325.1. Lineage (GTDB taxonomy): Bacteria > Acidobacteriota > Blastocatellia > Pyrinomonadales > Pyrinomonadaceae > OLB17. The sequence continues at coordinate 935 of CAZMQR010000086.1, forward strand.
TTGTCTGTGAGCGGATGATTGACGAGCTGCCGGATGACCTTGAATGGGATCGTGGCTACATCGGCACCCGCCAGGGCACAGTCGACGATGTGCATCGGATGGCGGATCGACGCGGCGAGGACCTCGGTCGCGAAGCCGTAGTTGTCATAGATCGTGACGATCTGGCGGATCAGTTCCATCCCGTCGGTCGAGATGTCGTCGAGACGGCCGATGAACGGGGAGATATATTTCGCGCCGGCCTTGGCGGCTAATAAAGCTTGTGAGGCAGAGAAACACAGCGTCACATTCACGCCAATGCCTTCTGATGAGAGCGTGCGCGTTGCCTTGAGGCCGTCGAGGGTCAGCGGACATTTGACGACGACATTTTTGGCGATCGCCGCGTATTCACGGCCTTCCTTGAGCATGCCTTCCGTGTCGAGAGCCGTGACCTCGGCAGAGACGTCGCCGGCGACAATGTTACAAATGGCGGCGACATGCTGCTTAAAATCAACGTCGCCCTCCTTGGCGACAAGACTGGGATTAGTCGTAACGCCGTCGATCAGCCCGAGCTCATTTGCCTCGCGAATCTCGTCCAGATTTGCAGTATCGATAAAGAACTTCATATTTCAATGATGAATGCAGAATGCAAAATGCACAATTGGGATCTATCTGAATTGTGCCCTAGGCCTCAACAACGCGGTTTCGCAGTATTCCGATGCCTTCGACTTCGACCTCGCAAATGTCGCTGGGCTTAAGGGTCCCGACGCCTTCCGGCGTGCCCGTGGCGATGATATCACCGGGCACGAGGGTCATCATGTTTGAGATATATCGTATCAGAAAGTCGACAGAGAACACCATGTCGCTTGTCCGCGCGTCCTGGCGAGTTTCGCCGTTAACGCGGCATATGACGCGAACATCGATAGGGTCGAGATCGGTCTCGATACACGGCCCTACGGGACAGAAGGTATCAAACGATTTTGCTCTCGCAAACTGGCCATCACTCTTTTGCAGGTCGCGGGCAGTGACGTCATTAATACACGTAAACCCCTGTAAATACGGCCTCACATCGTCATAGTCGCCCAGCCGTGTACATATTTGGCCAATAACGATGCCGAGCTCGGCCTCATGCTCGACCTGCTCGCTGAACGGCGGCAGAACTATCTCGTCCTCGTGAAAGATCAACGCCGACGGAGCTTTCAGGAACAGTAGCGGTTGTTTCGGAACATCATTGCCCAATTCCTTAGCATGCCCAGCGTAGTTGCGGCCGACGCAGACGATCTTTGACGGCGAAATGCCTGCTGCGAGTTCGATCTTCATTCCCGACAGACTCCATTTTACCCTTCAAGATCCTAACGTGCGAGTCTGAAAGCTGCAGCAACGACACTATTGCTCCCAATGCGACGGAGGCGATAAGTTGCGACGTGTGCTAACATTTTGGTAAAGGACAGGTATTACGGCGATGAGAAGCGCGAGTTTTGCGTTTGGTTTCCTCATTCTTGCGGCAGCCGCATCCGGCGCGCTCGGGCAACGGATCAGATTGCCGAAGACCGGGGGGGATATCTTCTCGACGACGACAGCCAACTCAGACTGTACGTGCCAAAGCGCGTCCAAGCGTAAGTTCGCGTTAGACTCCGAAACGGCGACAAACGAGCGCAACAAGGCCGTAATTGACGGTTGGGAAGAGCACGAAATCACGTTTCACGCTACAAACATTAAGCGTGCCTACAACCCGTCGACGAAGGCGTTTGAAAATAATCGGCACAAGAATCGACTCCGCGATATTGCGGAAGCGCGGGGAAGGGAGCAGCGGCGGCATGATTGCAAGGTGGCATTCATCGAGCAGTGTTGTCCAAGGGGCGGCGGCAAATGTGGGCAGCCTAGCGGTATACGAACCAAGGACGATACAACGGGCGGGCAATCAGGGCAACCGCTGCCCGAGCCCCAGGCCGACAGCAATGTACCAAAACGCGGTTACTGGGACGGATTTGGCTTCGGTATGGAGGAATGCAAGAACGGCCTCGGCGAACTTGCGAGCCGCATCGACCGCGCTATTACCGCTATGAAACGCAGCGACTTTCGGTCCGCAGCCGAGATACTTGGCGCATCAAAAGAGCACGACGGAGCTCGTGCTGTGGCCGCCATGCTTCAGGCCGTCTGGGACGACCTAAACAGCAATTCTCACGGAATCGTTCCCGGGGCCCCGCTGATGTCGGACTGGGACCGTGGGCGGCAAGGTGCCCAGCGAGTGTGCATGTATGCTCTCCTGCCCACGGGCGGCAAATGCGTGATGAGCGGGACGGCTTGTGCGGTTCGTGGCACGATCAAAGTATGCCGTCCGGTAATAGGTAAGATACAATCGCTGCGAAAGGTGGCCCGACCACGCCTGCCTCCGCCGCCCAGCCCGATCCTGCGGGGCCTGCTGCTGGAAGATCAAAAGTTCCTGCAAGAGATCGCCGCGACCGAGGGTAAGGTATTTATCGTTCGGGATTCTTATCGATTGTCGATGCGTTGGGTAGGACGCGACGGGTATAAGCCCAAGCCGGTCGACGTGAAAGGGAAGACACTAAAAGCTGAGGACCTACCGCCGGCGGACCGCGAGAAATACGCGGGCCTTGCGTCGGCAAAAGGACTCACGGTCGGCGAACGAAACGCTCTCGAACACAGTGGCTACAAGATCGGATCCGTCGCAGAGCACAAGGTCATCCGAGGCCCAAAGGGTGAGATGTACTACAGCGATACTGATCTTCATGGCGTTTATAATCTCGACGGCACCAATGGATGGAGTGACGCTCTATTCCAAAAGCTGCAGTGCAGGTTCTTTGACCGTGGGATCCAGCATGGACCGCACGATAATTGGGAAAAGCGAAACGATCCGGTCGCCTCTGGCGGCAATTACGGGCCTCAGGTCGGCCCCGCCAAGCCATTGACGGCGATCATGCCCGACGGATCGATGTACTGGATAAGGAGCCTGTCGGAGATGAAAGCGTTCTACCGCTCGATCGGCGTCGACTTCAAGCGAATATATCCAAATCATTAGGGCACTGTCTCGCTGACGATCTCTGACGGCGGCGATACATTTCCGGCGGTATCGGTAGCAGTCGCGTAGTAGTAGTAGGTCCTGCCGGTTTCGACCCGTTTGTCGTGAAAGGTCGAGACCGTGAGGGGATCAGGTGTGACAAGCGTCCATTTGTCGATCGGTGAATCGCGTTCCTCGGAACGGTAAATGCGGTAGCCGGCGATATCCTTTTCGATGTTGGTGGCAAAAAAGATGGATATAGTGCCGGGTGCCGCGGCAATGGTGATCGATGATGGTGCGGCCGGCGGAAAGGTGTCAGCGCCGCGAAATCGGACGATGTTCGACTCGGTGCTCTCAACCGGTTCGGACGAGACGCCAACGGACACGGCTCGGACGAAATACCAGAAGTCTTTATTGAATTCGAAGAATTCATCGTCAAATGAGGTTGAAGTAATGGGTGAGGTGTTCAAGAGCCGCGCAGGTTCTGTCTCAGATGTGGCTCGATAAATGTTGTAACCAATAATATTTGCTGGGCTGCTCGAATCGACGTTCTGCGTCGGCGGTTGCCATGTCAAGTGAACCGCCTCCTGAGACACGGTCACGCTGAGATCGGTCGGATTTGCAGCCACCTTTCCCGCAGGTTCGATCAGAAGAGCGTTTGAGAAGGCGGCTTTTTGGCCCGAAGCATTCACAAATCGCATGGCATACCGCAGGCGCGCAGGTCGGCTGGCAAATTTGAGCGTGTCCTTGTACTGAAGCGTTTTCGCTCCAAAGTCGTCGTTCCGGATAGGCATTGTCGCGATCAGCGTGGCATCGGCTGCAAATTCCTCTTCCGACAGGACGAGCGGTGCTGTCTGTAATTGAGCAAGGCGATAAATATCTATTCTACTGATATTTAGCACACTGTCCGGGGGCGCATTGCGGGCGGGCATCTTCCACGAGAGTATGACCTGATCGCCGCGCTGGAAGCCTTTCAGATCGGCTCGCTGCTGCACACGTTCCCGAGGCGGAAGCGGTGGTTTCCGCTTGCCGCAGCCGACAAAGTTAAGCGCGCAAAGCGCTAACAATGCCAACGGCGTTTTATGTAGAATTTGCTTAACTACCGTGTTTAACATATCGACCAATCCGCGGCCCGGGTGCTTAAGGAAGAATGCTTACAGGATGTATTGTCGCAGGTCGCGGTTCTCGATCAGGCCGCTTAAACGTCCGTCAACATAGTTCGCGTCGATCCGCTGGTGTTTTTCTTTTAGTTCGCCGCCTTCGAAACTGATGTCTTCGAGTAGCTTCTCGACCAGTGTGTGCAGCCTGCGGGCACCGATATTCTCGGTCGAGCGGTTCATTTCGGCAGTCATCTCCGCAAGCCGGTCGATGGCATCGTCGGTAAACTCGAGTTCGATGCCTTCGGTGCCAAGCAGGGCCTGATATTGCTTGATAAGGGAATTTTTCGGCTGGACGAGTATCCGCTTCAGGTCATCGACGGTCAGGGCCTCCAACTCCACGCGGATCGGGAAGCGGCCCTGCAATTCTGGTATCAGATCGGTCGGCTTTGCGACGTGAAACGCACCGGCAGCAATAAACAGGATGTGATCAGTCGCGACCATGCCGTATTTTGTGTTTACGTTAGTGCCTTCAACGATCGGCAGCAAGTCGCGTTGGACGCCCTCGCGAGAGACATCGGGTCCGGCAGAGCCGGATTCGCGGCCGGCGATCTTGTCCATTTCGTCGAGAAAGATAATTCCCGCCGTTTCGGCGCGATCCAGGGCCTGGTCGGTCACCTGATCCATATCGACGAGCTTTTCCTGCTCGTCGCGGAGCAATATCTTTCGGGCCTCGCCGATCGTCAGCTTCTTTTGTACGGTCTTGGACGGGAACATGTTGCCGAACATATCGCGGAGGTTGACGCCCATCTCCTCCATGCCCTGACCGCCGATAAAATCAATGGTCGCGGTGGAGCGGTCCTGCGTTTCGATATCGACGAGGCGTTCGTCAAGATCACCCCGGCGAAGCTGCTCACGGAGCTTTTCGCGGGTGCGCTGGTGTGACTTTTCTGCTGATTCCGTCGTGTTTTCGCCGTTCTCGCCGTAGCTCGGCTGCGGAGCGGGCAGTAGCAGGTCGAGTAGCCGCTCCTCAACGTTCTGCTCGGCACGCGGCCTTACCTCGTCAAACGCCGCCTGGCGGGCCATATCGACGGCGTTATCGGCGAGCTCGCGAACCATGGATTCTACGTCGCGACCGACGTAGCCGACCTCGGTGAATTTTGAGGCCTCGATCTTGATGAAAGGCGAATTCGCTAGCTTTGCGAGGCGGCGCGCGATCTCTGTCTTGCCGACGCCGGTTGAACCTATCATTAGGATGTTCTTCGGCAGCACGTCGTCGGCGATCTCAGGATCCAGTTTTTGGCGGCGGATTCGGTTACGGAGCGCAATAGCGACAGCCTTTTTCGCCGCGTCCTGGCCGACTACATACTTGTCCAACTCGGCTACGATCTGCCGCGGGGTCATGTCGTCAAAGCTGGCTTTTGTGGCGGCAGTTTCGCCGCCCAGGTAAATAGCCATTAGATCTCCTCGACGATGACCTCGGAATTGGTATAGATACAGATCTCGCCGGCGATCTTGAGCGATTCTTCGGCGATCTCGCAGGCTGACATCGTCGTATGACGCATCAGCGCACGTGCGCCAGCGAGGGCGTAGCTGCTGCCGGAACCGACCGACAAAAGGCCGTCGTCTGAAGCTATAACGTCGCCTTTTCCTGAGATTAGGAACGCGTCGTTTTCATCTGCGACGATCAGCAGGGCTTCAAGGCTCCGCAGGTATTTATCCGTTCGCCAGTCTTTGCTCAACTCAATCGCCGCACGCTCGAGTTGGCCCTGGAACTGCTCAAGTTTTGTCTCGAACCGCTGCAGCAATGCAAAAGCGTCCGCCGTCGAACCGGCGAATCCGGCGAGGATCTTGCCGTTCGATATGCGACGGACCTTGCGCGCACTCGATTTTATTACCGTTTCGCCTAGCGTCACCTGTCCGTCGCCCGCCATCGCTCCCTTGCCGTCGCGGCGGACGAATAGCACGGTGGTCGAGCGGATCGGCAGTTTTTGCGACGTTTGCGGCATAAAAGGCAATGATAAGTGTTTGAGAACCAATGCTCAAATTGACATCAAAGGTCGATTTCGCCAACATTAAAGGGTTTATGGCAAGACGGCCGCGAATCGGGATCACCATGCGTCTGGAACTCGAAACCGGCCGGTTCTATCTCGGGCGCGATTATAGCGAGGCCGTCGAGGATGCCGGTGGCGTTCCGGTGCACATCTCGCTGATCCCGAAGCCGGATTACCTCACTGAGGTGTTGGCCGGGCTCGACGGCATTCTATTGCCGGGCTGCAACAGCGACGTGGATCCGCATTATTACGGAGAGGAGCCTCATCACGCTCTCGGTACGGTGATCCCTGTCAAGGACGAGACCGAAAGGCTTGTACTGGCTGAGGCTGAGAGGCGTCGGATGCCGATCCTCGCGATCTGCTACGGCATGCAGGCCCTCAACGTGTGGCGTGGCGGCACGCTGATCCAGGACATTCAGTCACAGGTCAAGGGGAGTTATAAACACGAACAAGGGTTGCCGGCCCATCGTAATTCACACGGGCTTAAGGTTGCTCCCGGCAGTGTCCTGAACAGTTTAAAAGCGGTAAAGGCGGCAGAATGCGGGATCCGTGTAAATTCGTCGCACCACCAGGCCATAAGCAAACTCGGCAAAGGCCTGAAAGCGACGGCATGGGCCTTAGATGGCATCGTAGAATGCATCGAGGACAGGCGACAGGGTCGATTTATCGTCGGTGTGCAGTGGCATCCGGAACTCACCCGCGGCAATGACGGCATCTCACGGGAGTTGTTCGGTCTGTTTGTGGAGACGTGTATGAGGGGTAGTTAAAGTAAGCCCTGAGCTTCGGTCTAAGTATCATTAGATAGGAGACTAAGGGCGAAACCTTCAGGTATCAGCTTAGGTATTTTGAACATGGATAGTCCTTTATTGGTAGGAACAGTTGCGTGGATATTCCCGGGCGCCGGCCACCTCGTCCAAGGGCGGATCATCCGGGGCGTAATTCTTGGCGTTGTCATCTGGGGAATGTTCATTGTCGCCCTCTTTAGCGGCGGGGCACATTATCCCGGATTTGATTTTAAGGACGGGGCTCTGCTGTATCTTCTTAACATCTTTGCTCGGTTTGGCAGCGGGCTGGGCGCAGTGATAAGCCTATTGGTTGCGGCCTCTCCTTCGCCGGATGTAGCGAAACTAGCTACCTTTGAGTACGGCGGCCGATTTCTCGAGGTTGCCGGCTTGCTCAATTATCTTGCGGCTATCGATGCCGTTGACATTGCTCTCGGGAGGAAAAGATGATCCATTTTCTATACCTTGTGGGCTTTGGGCTCTTTGTATCTGTCGCGTTTGCAATATTTGGCCGAGGTACCGCGAAGGAGCGCACGATTTACGGTGTCAAGACATTCGCCCAATTTGTCATCATTAGTCTTGTCCTCGCTTGGCTCCTCTACCTGATCCCTTGGTAAACCGATGCCGTTGGTCGAATCCGAGAGCCTTATCTTAAAGAGCTACAATCTGGCTGAGGCGGACAAGATCATAGTATTTCTAACGCGCGACCACGGGGTTGTGCGTGGTGTGGCGAAAGGTGCAAAGCGGCTGAAGAGCAGGTTTGGCAGTAGTTTGGAGCCGTTTTCGTTTGTAGTCGCAACGTATTTTGAGAAGGAAACGGTCGACCTTGTATCGATCGAGAAGGTAGAGTTGCTG
>CAZMQR010000087.1:0-8676 GCA_964568325.1 uncultured Chloracidobacterium sp.
AACCTGATCGAGATGGTTGCGGTATATATGCAGGTCACCAAAGGTATGGACAAACTCTCCGGCCCTGAGCCCGGTCACGTGAGCAACGAGGTGGGTGAGCAGAGCGTAGCTCGATATATTGAATGGCACGCCAAGAAACGCATCTGCTGAGCGTTGGTAAAGCTGGCAATGTAGCGTCCCGTCGGCGACCTTGAGCTGAAAGAGCGTATGACACGGCGGCAGTGCGACGTCATCACAGACTCGCGGATCCCAGCCCGATACGATCATGCGCCGTGAGTTCGGCTTCGTTTCGATCTCATGGACGAGCCTCGCGATCTGATCTACGCCATTCATCTGCGGGTAATCACCACCGAATGATCGCCAGAGGTAACCGTAAACAGGCCCGAGGTCACCGGCATCGCGACCGAACCGGGTGGTCTGTTCGTCAGTGGCCCACTCGGCCCATATATCGACGCCTCGTGCGTTGAGTTCACGTTCATCGGTTGAGCCGCTCAGGAACCAAAACAGCTCCTCAGCCACCCAGCGAAAAGGCATACTCTTCGTAGTGACGATCGGAAACCCCTCTTGGAGGTCATACCGCGTCTGATATCCAAATGTCGAGAGCGTTCCGACGCCGGTCCGGTCCTCGTGCCGAGTTCCGTGAGCCAAGACGTGCCTGAGCAGATCGTGATATTGCTGCATCAAGTGAATATTAAATAGTCGCTAGTGAATAGTAAAGAAAGACAGCGCACGACCGGTGATTTACTATTCACAGTTTCCGATTTACCATTTACTAGCGATGTTGGAGATAAGCTTTAACTCACCTCAATGCGGCTGGATGTCGATCGGATTTGATGACGGCATGAATGAGTTTCACACGACGACGGCACATTCACCACACGAGGCAGCATTGGGTGATCTGATGTCGATACTATCCACGATCGCGGACCCAACAACTAGTGAGAACGAACACATCTTGAGATGGAACCGTGACCCGGAGGAGTTTGACTTTCGATTTCTCCGCACGGGCGAGAAGTTGACGATCGAGATCTATCAGTATCCGTCCGACCAACGTGATAGCCGAGAGCGTGAGCTTGTATTCTCGCACAACGGAACGGTCAGCGAAGTATGTGCTGCATTCGCCGAGACCTTTGAGCAGCTTTATCAGGATCGCGATACTGACGAATTTGAGTTCAACTGGCGTCAACCTTTTCCCATCGAGGAATTTGGCAGGTTCAAATCCGTTTTCGCCGGATGAGAAAGGTCGTCATAAGATCGATCTTGACGATCGCGACGGTTGTCGCGCTTATGGCCGTTTGGATCGGCATCGATCTTAATTGGTCATACAAGGTGGACATCAGAGATTTTGACCCGGACGAGGTCGCCCGTCTCGATACGGCGATGTGGCGGTCGTACTATGACCGTGAACGACTGAGAATGTTCCGTGAGCTTACTGAGCTTCTTGGCCACCAGTTCCATTTTCCATTCTGGCGCCGACAACTCGTTGCGTATCATGCGGCAAAGGGCGCCTTCGTCTTCAAAGCCGGGCATTCGCGTGATGACTACCTAAAAGCACTTCCTCACGTTCAGGAGTTCTACGAAGAGATACGCGACGTGAGTACCACGGATTTCGATGCCCAAAGGGCTGCTGAACTTGAGGTTGAATGGTGGATAGTTCACCGGCAGAGAAAGGCACATCAGCCGGGGGATCTTTCGCGGGCATTGGCCGAGGCGGCGGCGACCGTCTACCGCCTGCCGGCCGAGTACTTTGCTGAGCATGCCGACCTGCGTGCTCGAGCGATGGATATCCGCGATAGCAAGGCCGAGGAAGGCGGTGTGACCGAAGAAGACTGGCGGCAGATCGACGAACTGCTCCACCGATCGTGGCGTTCGCTCCACGCGGCGGTAAACAATAAATGAAAGAGCGACTATTAGATCTTCTGGCATGTCCCACATGCGGTGGCGATATCCTGCTCGCTTACGCGAGTGCGTACGAGGATAAGGAGATCATGGAAGGCGTCTTGACCTGTAAGAAGTGCACGCGCGAATACAAGATCGTCCGCGGCGTACCTTGGTTTGCTGATCTGGGAAAGGTCGAAGAGGACAAGGCTGCGACGGCGGGGAATTTTGGCTGGCAGTGGACAAACTTTACGCAGGAAGATGTGCGCTACGAGGAACAGTTACTCGGCTGGCTGCAGCCTGTCGAACCTGATTTCTTTGAGGACAAGGTCGTTCTCGAAGGTGGCTGCGGCAAGGGTCGTCATACCAAACTCGCCGCAAAATGGGGAGCAAAGGACGTCGTAGGCATCGATCTCGGCGACGGGGTTGAACCGGCCTTTGCCCTGACGCGCGATATGCCGAATGTGCATATCGTCCAATGCGATATCTTTAAGCTGCCGCTAAAAAGGGCATTTGATTACGCATTCAGCGTCGGTGTCTTGCACCACACTCCCAACCCGAAGGGCGCGTTCCTCTCGCTGGCTGGTAAGGTAAAAAAGGACGGACACGTCTCGGCCTGGGTTTACGGCGCTGAGAACAACGAATGGATAACGAAGTATGTGAATCCCGTGCGGAACGGCTTCACATCGCAGATCTCTCAGCCCGCGCTCTATCAGCTTTCAAAGCTCCCGACGCTTGGCCTCTTCTTGTCGACAAAACTGGTCTATCGTCCGGTGAATTCTGTATCCAGGCCGATCGCAAGTAAGCTCTTCTATAACGATTACCTGAACCACCTCGGGACCTTCGGTTGGCGTGAGCATCACAACATCGTATTTGATCACCTGGTTGCTCCGACCGCTTTCTATATCCCGAAGGCAGAGTTCGAACAATGGTGGAGTGAGGTCAATGCAACCGAGGTTGAGATCACATGGCACAATAAGAACAGTTGGTGCGGATTTGGCAAGGTATGAGATATGACAGGGGCATTGGCAAGAAGTACCGTCAGTCGATCGAGAGCGCATTCGATACGATCATCGCTCGAGGGGATGGCTTTCATCGCGAAATGATGGGCGAGATCATGCGATCACGCATGCTCATCCGCTGCAGGCCGGTAAAGGAGGTCAATGCGTCCGGTATCACGGGCGTGATCGATCCGGGTAGCACAAATGCGAAGATCAGGTCTGGCCCGCTAAGTCTGCGTGAGGCATTGGGTGAGGTCTATATCGCCATCGCAGAAGAGACTATTGACACCGGCGGCCAGCGCGGCTGCGAAGGGACATTTGTCCACGAGGGGCGGCACGCATACGATTTTGCCCAGACTATCACGAGCCTTTCAAATGCGGCGATCAATCCGCTAAGTATATTTAACCCTACACTTTACGAGCTTGAGTGGGAAGCCCACAAGACCGCCGGCAACTATCTGCTCTGTATCGATGAAGAAGAATATCTGGACGAGGGCCTTCAACTCATGATCCTCTGCTCTACCGAATCAGGTGGTTGCGAGATCAGCGACGACGGTATCCGCCGCCGACTGAGAGAGAGTTACGGAATGGAACTCGGAGGCAATGTGGGCCCGCTGGCCAGCGAGATGATGGGGCTGACGGTGTGATCCAGCATTCATGAACACCGCTTTACCACAGGAGATGCAGCATCACACCTACGCCATTATGGACGAGGTTGAAGGCTCGCATTGGTGGTTCGTGGGTCGCCGGGCAATTCTGGAGAGCTTTCTCGAATGGATCTGCCTCAGACTCCAGACTCCGGACTCCAGACTTAGGATCTTGGATGTCGGCTGCGGTACCGGGGCGAATATCGAAATGCTTTCGCAGTATGGCCAAGCCGAAGGTGTTGATGTTTCGGACGACGCCCTGGACTTCTGCCGGCGAAAGGGACTGAATGTCAAGAAGGGCCTTGCTGAACAGCTGCCTTTCGACGATGCGGCATTTGACGTCACGACCGCACTCGACGTCATAGAGCACCTTGATGATGACGTGGCGGGACTGAATGAGATGTATCGCGTCACGCGCAGCGGTGGCTATTCGCTGTTCTTTGTGCCCGCGTTCATGTGGTTGTGGGGCGTGCAGGACGACATCTCACATCACCGCATCCGCTACACGCGGTCGCAGATCGTCGAGCGTATAGAAAAGGCGGGCTACGCGGTGGAACGTGCAACATATGCAAATTGGACGTTCTTCGCCCCGATCCTCGCCGGCCGGGTGATCATGAAACTGACCGGGCTCAAACCGGCGTCCGAGAACAACATCAACATATCGGCCCTTAACGGCGTTTTCGGAAAGATATTCGCTACTGAGCGTTTCTGGCTTCAACATTTCAATTTCCCTATCGGCGTCTCGATCGTTGTTGTTGCGCGAAAGAGTTAGCCCGCGAATTACACGAATCAACACGAATATGAGAATCTTGTTATTCGTGAAATTCGCGTTATTCGCGGGCTATTCTTATGACCGGCCGATTGCAAGATCCTGAACTATCACTCTTCCTGCCCGTTCTCGACGAGGAAGAGAACCTGCGGCCGATGCACGCGAAGATCCAGGCAGCGCTCGATGAGCTTGGCAGAACCGCCGAGGTCATCTACGTCGATGATGGCTCAACGGACGGCAGCTTGAAGATCCTGAAGGAGATCGCGGCCACGGACGACCGCGTTCGGGTGATCAGCCTACGCCGAAATTACGGCCAGACGGCGGCGATGTCTGCCGGCATCGATGCCGCAACTGGCAACATTCTCATCCCGATGGATGCCGACCTGCAGAATGATCCTGCCGATATCAAACGACTGCTCGACAAACTCGACGAAGGCTACGACGTCGTCTCAGGCTGGCGAAAGAACCGTCAGGACAAACTCGTCTCGCGAAAAATTCCCTCGCAGATCGCCAATCGCATAATATCGTGGATCGGCGGCGTTCACCTGCACGACTACGGTTGCTCGCTCAAGGCCTATCGCCGCGAGGTGATACAGGACGTGCGGCTTTACGGCGAGATGCACCGCTTCATCCCAATATACGCCAGCTGGGCCGGCGCACGCGTGACCGAAATCCCGGTCGATCACCACGCCCGAACAATGGGTAGATCGAAATACGGCATATCGCGCACGATCAAGGTCGTTTTTGACCTGATGACCATAAAGTTTATGGCGTCGTACCAGACGAAGCCGATCTATGTATTCGGCACGTTCGGCATGATCGCTTTTCTGCTTGCCGCGATTGCCGGCATCTGGGCGGTCGTACTCAAGTTTGAAGGCGTCTCATTTATCCTGACACCACTGCCCGTTATTACCGTGGTTATGCTCGCGATTTCGGTCCAATTCTTCCTAATGGGCCTGCTCGCCGAGTTGCTCGTTCGCACCTACCACGAATCGCAGGACAAGACGATATATGCGGTCAGGGAACGGATGGGCTTTGAAAAATAGCTATTAGCTGATAGCTATGGAGCTAATAGCTACTTTCTAACATGTGCGGCATTACTGGCTGGATCAAGCTCTCATCGAACACACGCGATCATTCTGAGGCCGTCCTGCACTCGATGTGCGAGACGATCCTTCATCGCGGGCCTGACAGCGAAGGCGTCTGGATGGATGACACGGTTGCCCTAGGAATGCGTCGGCTTTCGATCATCGACCTCAAGACGGGTGACCAGCCAGTTTTTAATGAGGACTGCTCAGTAGTCGCGATGCAGAATGGCGAGCTTTACAACTATCGCGAGGTCCGCGATGAGTTAGCAAAGAAGGGCCATCGCTTTACGACCAAGACCGACACCGAGATCATTCCGCACCTGTATGACGAATACGGCGAGGATTTCGTTGATTACATCAACGGCATGTTTGCGATCTCGCTTTGGGACTCACGAAAGAAAAAACTGATCCTGGCTCGTGACCGCTTTGGCGAGAAGCCGCTGTATTACGGCGTTTTTGACGGCAAACTCATCTACGCATCCGAGCCAAAGGCGATCCTGGCTCATCCGTCCGTAAAAGCCGACCTCGATCTCGATGCCCTGCGGCATTATCTGAGCTACGACTACGTTCCGGCCCCGCGTTCGATCTACAAAGGCATCTCCAAACTCCCCGCCGCAAACGTCCTCACCGTCGAGAACGGCGAGGTAAAGACGCATCAATATTGGAAACTCGACTGGTCAGAACAGGGAGCAAGAGCGACTGGGTTTGACACCACGGCAGCGAATCTCCGTGACCTCCTTTCCGACGCCGTCAGAATGCGGCTCGTGTCAGATGTGCCGCTGGGCATCCTTCTCTCAGGCGGCATCGATTCATCTACGGTCGCTGCATTCGCCACACACCACGCGACCGAGAAAGTGAAAACGTTCTCCATCGGTTTTGAAGAAGATTCCTTTGACGAGTCAAAATACGCCCGCCGCGTCGCTCGCCATCTGAATACAGAGCATTACGAAGACAAACTCTCCGCTGCCACCGCCGGTGATCTCATCAGCGAGGTTGGCGAATGGCTCGATGAACCGATGTCCGACGGCTCTCTGATCCCGACGTATCTGTTAGCCAGGTTTGTCCGCCAGCACGTGACCGTCGCCCTCGGGGGCGACGGCGGTGACGAGTTGTTTGCAGGCTATCCGATGTATCGCGCGCACCAATTGATGCGGAAATACCTTGTGGTGCCGCGATTCGTCCGGTCCGGCCTGATCGAACCGGTCGTTAACCGCCTACCGGTCTCAACAAAGAACATGTCCTTCGATTACAAAGCAAAACGCTTTGTCCGCGGAGCGAATCTCGACACTGTCGAACGTCACCACACATGGTTCGGCTCATTCGCCGCCGCCGATCACGAGAGGCTATTAACCCGCGACGTTCTTAACAACAGCAGCGGCGATATCTACGCTAACGCCCAAGACCTACTCTCTCGCTCGAATGCGTCGGACGATATCGAGCAGATGCAGCAGCTCGACATTAGCTATTATCTCGCCGAAGACATCCTTACCAAGGTGGATCGCGCCGCTATGGCCGTCTCACTGGAAACGCGTGCTCCGTTCCTCGACTCACGAATCGGGCAATTTGCGGCGTCGATACCCGTCGATTACAAACTCCGCGGCGGCAAAGGCAAGTTCATCCTAAAACGAGCCGTCGAGCCGCTCCTGCCCGCCGAGATCCTCAACCGACCCAAGAAAGGCTTCGGCATCCCCATCGCCGAATGGCTAATAGGCCGTCTAAATCCGCTCATGCATGACCTGCTCGGCGAGGAACGCCTTCGCGACCAAGGTCTCTTCGACGCTAAGTATGTGAATCAACTCATTGATGAACACGAAACCGGCCGGGCAAGCCATCATAAGCAGTTATGGACGCTTTTGGTCTTTCATCTCTGGTTCGATAGTTTCTATCGGAAGAAATTGTAACCACAGATAGACACGGATCGGCACGGATCCCCTATGAAATACCGGGTTCATCTGCGTGCATCTCTGGTTTCATCGTCTTCGTCTTTCGCGTATCATCAGCCTATATGGCAAATCTTTATCCCGAGATCGAACCGTTTGACAGCGGAATGCTGCCGGTTTCGGACATTCATACTATTTATTACGAACGCGTCGGCAATCCCGACGGGATTCCGGTCGTGTTTCTGCACGGCGGGCCGGGCGGCGGGTTGATACCGCTGTATCGGCAATTTTTTGATCCGGCGATGTATCACGTCGTGCTGTTTGACCAGCGAGGGTCGGGCCAATCGACTCCGCACGCTGATCTGCGTGACAACACGACCTGGGACCTGATAGATGACATCGAAACGCTGCGTGAGAAATTCGGCATCGACAAATGGTATGTATTCGGCGGCTCCTGGGGATCGACATTGAGCCTCGCCTATGCGGTGACGCATCCTGACCGATGCCTCGGGCTCATACTTCGCGGCATCTTCCTAACGCGTAAGAAGGAACTGCAGTGGTTCTATCAATACGGTGCGTCCGAGATATTTCCGGACTTTTGGGAGCGCTATCGCGACGAGATACCTGAGGACGAACGCTGCGATTTTATTACGGCGTATCACAAACGTCTGACGAGCGATGACGAGGCCACACGGCTTGCGGCCGCACGTGCGTGGAGCACTTGGGAGGGCGCTACGTCCAAGCTCTACCCGAGCCAGGATCTGATGGACCACTGGGAAGGTGAGCACGAGGCACTGTCGTTGGCGCGCATCGAGTGTCATTATTTTATGAACAACTCATTCTTTCCGACCGAGAATTACCTGATCGAGAATGTCGATAAGATCCGCCACATCCCAACCGTGATCGTTCAGGGCCGCTACGATATCGTATGCCCGATCACGTCCGCTTGGGATCTGCACCGGGCGTTTCCCGAGGCTGAGTTAGTCGTCATACCCGATGCCGGGCATTCGATCAGCGAGCCGGGAATTACCTCCGCACTGGTCGATGCGATGGAGCGGTTCAAGCCCGCGGGCTGAGTTTTTTAGGTGAATCTTCGCCTGCTTAGCTGTATGATAAGAACGATCTAAAGAAGGATTTATTCTTATGCCGAATATTGGAACTACAGAGATCATCTTGATCGTCGCCATCCTCTTCTTGCTCTTTGGCGCGACACGGCTACCCCAGCTCGCAAAAAGCTTAGGTCAATCGCGAAAGGCCTTTAAGGAAGGCATGCGCGAGGCTGAGGAAGAAGAAAAGGCCGACCAGCAAAAGCTCGCCTCACCTGCGCCGCAGATCAGCGAGATGAGTGACGAGGCCCTCGAGGCCGAGATGCGAAAGCGCGCGGAGGCTAAAGAGGCCTAGGCCTTTTCGCCC
>CAZMQR010000088.1:0-3999 GCA_964568325.1 uncultured Chloracidobacterium sp.
AACGAAACTTACGGCGATTTTAGTCAGTGGCAACGACACTGTCAAACACGCCATCCGACCTCTGAAGCCGTGAAAGTGCTTTGACGCAACCCGTGCTTAAGGGCTAATCTCAATATGCACTGACCGCGAAAGGCTGTCCGGCACACATGCGGGCCGAGCTTTATGGAACAGCAGTTTTACGAACTCGTTGCCGAATGGGGCCTCTTCGCCGTCTTTGCCTTGTGTACGGTCGAGGGCGATATGACGCTCCTGCTCTCGGGCATTCTGGCCCACAGCGGCTTCTTTGGGCGCTACAGTTATATTAAGGTCATCTTCTTCGGAACGCTTGGCGGAATCGTCGGCGACTGTATCGGTTACGGCGTCGGCCGCGTCTTTCACGAACAGGCCAAGGATTATCGTTTTTATCAGGTCGCCCAGCCGCGAATCGAGAAGCTCATCGAAAAGTTTGGCAGTTCTGCCATCATCATCTCTAAATACATATATGGCATCCGCGTTGCCATGTGCGTCTTCTACGGCGTCGGCCGAATGACTTTTGGACGGTTTCTCGGCCTGAGTGCGTTGAGTTGTTTCCTGTGGGTGATGCTGCTGACGAGCGTTGGCTATTTCTTCAGCGGCGCCATAACGTCGCTGATCGGTGATTACCAGCGTATCGGGATCGCTCTTTTCATCATCGTGATGATCGGGATAATCGTCTTTTACGTGCTCGAACGCTACTGGCTCTCCGAACGCGTCGAGGCCGCAATGCCTGAAACGATCCAGAGAATCGAGGAAAAACTGCTGGCCGTGGAAGAGGTCGCCCAGGAAAAACTACACGACCTCGGCGAGCGCCTTCACCTCACTCGCGAGCCGAACCGCGACGAGGTTGACACTCAAATCAGAACCGGGAGCGGTAGCGACCGGATTCTTACAACGGAGCCTAAGGAAACGCCGCCAAAATAACTGATGATAATTGAGACCTCAGCCCCAACACGTGTTGACCTCGCCGGCGGCACGATCGATATTCCGCCGCTTTTTCTGTTTCACGAGGGTGCGGCGACGGTGAATTTCGCCCTCTCGATCCGAGCTCATTGCCGTATCGAGACACGCGACGATCGGTCCATCATCCTCGAATCCATCGACCAAGACGCAACGGTCGAGACAACGCTCGACGACGTCGCATCGCTCAAAGACGAACCAAAACTCGAATTGCTCTCAAAACTCGTCTATTTCTTTCGCCCCGAGACCGGGTTTCACATGACGACCCGCTCCGAAGCTCCCGCCGGCGCAGGCCTCGCGGGCTCCTCGACGCTCAACATCGCCTGCATCGCCGCGCTCAATAAGCTCGTCGGAGACCGCTACCAACCGGAGCGATTCATCCCGATCGCCGCAGCCGTCGAATGCCAGGTCATCCGCGTGCCGACGGGATATCAGGACTACTATTCCGCCCAATACGGCGGCACGGCCTGCATCCATTTTGGCCCCGCCGGAATGGATCGCGAGGCACTGAATATCGACACAAAAACTCTCGAATCCCGCCTGGTCGTCTGCTACACCGGCGAGCCCCGCAACTCCGGCATCAATAACTGGGACGTCACCAAACGCCACATCGACGGCGACCGCGAGATATTCGACATCTTCGACGGGATTCGCGACGCCGCCGTCGCAATGCGTTCCGCCCTGCTCGACAGCGATTGGGATCGCGTTGGCGAGATCCTCGCCGCAGGCCACCCTGCGCGCAAACGCCTGTCGCCCAAGATCACGACGCCTCAGATGGACCACCTGATCGACACCGCTTTAGCGAACGGCGCTATCGCTCCAAAAGTCTGCGGCGCCGGCGGTGGCGGATGCATCGCCTTCTACTGCCACGAAGGCCGCCGCCCCGACGTCGAAAACGCTCTATCACAACAACCCGGCGCCCGCGTCCTCGACTACCACATCGACCCCAACGGCCTCACCGTGAACCTATCGTAGGGGAAAACGCCGCCGTTTCTTTTGCGGTTTTGCCGCCTCGCACGGCGGCGAAGCAATGCTTCGCCGTCGCCCCCGACACTCAACCCGGAGCCCGGCTCCGCTTTCTCAATTCTCAAATCTCAATTTTCCTGCGCCGACCGTTGGCAGTCCACGACCGTTCCGATCTTGCACAGTTACAATGTCGCTGTCCGGTAGCTCGCGTTTGACAATGCTGGGGACGCATTCGTCGAGGATGATCTTCATGCCGCGAGACTGAGATCGTTATCGGGGTTTCCTCGGTGACGGTTCGGCAATTTATGCCGCCAAGCGATCGATTGTGTTGGTCAGCGAGCGAAAAATGTCGCGGCCGTCGTTGGAGCCGAGGGCTTCTTCGCAGGCGCGTTCGGGGTGGGGCATCATGCCGAGGACGTTGCGGTCCTCGCTGCAGATGCCGGCGATATTGCCGCGTGAGCCGTTGGGATTTGCGGCGTCGGTAACCTCGCCTTGCGGGTCGCAATAGCGAAAGACGATCTGGCCGTTTTCCTCTAGCTGGCTGTAGGTCGCGTCGTCGCAGGTGAAGTTGCCCTCGGCGTGGGCGATGGGAATTGAGAGCACCTTGTCGGGGCTGACGTTCTCGGTAAAAGGCGTGTTTGCGTTTTCGAGTTTGAGATCGACGTGGCGGCAGATAAAGAGCGAACCGGCATTGCGTCTCAGTGCGCCCGGCAGCAGGCCGGCTTCGCAGAGTATCTGAAATCCATTGCAGATGCCGAACACGAACTTGCCGTCGGCGGCGAATTTCTTTACCGAATCCATCACCGGCGAGAACCTCGCCAAAGCCCCGGCCCTTAAGTAATCACCGTATGAGAAGCCGCCCGGAATGATCACCGCATCATAGCCGCTGAGGTCGGTCTGCTTGTGCCAGATGAAATCTACCGGCTGGCCGACGTGCTTTGACACAACGTGATACGCATCGTGGTCACAGTTAGAGCCCGGGAAAACTACTACGCCAAATTTCATATCGCCCAAACTCGCCAAAACATGACCGAGATCACACCGCGCTCTCGGCCGAAACCGTTATTTTAAGCGAAGCAAAATAATTATGCCAAAGACGATAATCGAACCTTTCCGTATCAAATCCGTCGAACCGATCTTCATGTCCACTGAGACGGAACGTAGCCGCCATATCGAGCAAGCTCATTACAATCCGTTCCTGCTCCACTCGCGCCACGTGATCATCGATCTGCTGACCGACAGCGGAACGTCGGCGATGAGCAGCGAACAGTGGGCCGGCATCATGCGCGGCGACGAATCGTACGCGGGCGCGTCGAGTTGGGAACGCCTCGACACCGAGATACACGATCTGACGGGCTTTCGTTACGTCCTGCCCACGCATCAGGGCCGCGCGGCCGAACGCATCCTGTACTCGCAGATCGGCGGAAAAGGCCGCGTTTTCCTGAGCAACACGCACTTTGATACGACGCGGGCAAACATTGAATACAGCGGGGCCACCGCTATCGACATACCCACGCGACTTGCGGCCGATCACGAGTCTGACTATCACTTTAAGGGCGACATCGACATCGAATTGCTCGAGCAGAAGATCTCGGAACACGGCGCCAAGACTATCGCCGCGGTGGTGCTCACGGTCACCAACAACAGCGGCGGCGGCCAGCCCGTGAGCATGGAAAATGCAAGTAAAACGTCAGAGATATGTCGGCGACACAACATTCTCTTTATCATCGACTGCTGCCGCATCGCCGAGAACGCCTGGTTCATTAACCAATACGAAGAAGGTTACGCAGAGAAAACCTATCGTGAGATCGCGCAGGAGATGTTCGCGCTCGCCGACGGCTGCGTCATGAGCGCTAAGAAGGACGCCCTCGTCAACATGGGCGGCTTTCTCGCGTTGCGCGATGAGAAGCTCGCCGCCGCCTGTACAAATCTGCTCATCATCACCGAGGGCTTCGTCACATATGGCGGGCTTTCGGGCCGAGATATGGAAGCAATGGCACAGGGGCTGCGCGAGGTTTTCGAGCCCGACTATCTGAATTATCGCATCGTCAGCACGCG
>CAZMQR010000088.1:4099-8663 GCA_964568325.1 uncultured Chloracidobacterium sp.
CTGGCCATTCCGCGAAGGGTCTATACGCAGAGCCACATCGACTATGTGATCGAGGTTTTCGAGGAGATAAAGGCGGAGGCCGGCGACACAAAGGGCCTGAGGATCGTAAAGGAAACGCCGTTTCTACGCCATTTTACCGCGCATTTCGGGATCGCGGAAACATCGGCGACGAACGCGGCCTAGCCCGTTCAATCGGCCAGCTCGACGCGAAAATCCTCGATCACCGGATTGGCCAGCACATCCGCCGCGATCGTCTCAGCCGTCTCACGCGCAGCGTCCATGCAGACGCCGTCAGCGAAGCCGACCTCGAAGTATTTCCCCTGTCTGATGTCGTCGATATTCTTATGGCCGATGAGCTCGACCGAGTGGTGGATCGCCTTGCCCTGAGGGTCGAGCACCCCGGGCTTGAGCGTTACATAGATACGTGCTTTCATTTGCCGCTCCAAAATAAATTGTAGATTCTGCCCAAGTTTCTTGAATTTGGCAAAGCGTTATGCTAGATTTCACGTAAATTTCAGGTCTGACAATTGGTTCTAAATCAAAAACTTCACTAAGGAGAACTGTAAAAAGATTATGGAAAACTCTGGAAAGTCGGCCCTCGGGCTCGATCCTAACGTGGCTGCCGGGCTCGCATATTTGCCGGTCTGTGCGATCAATTTGATCATGAGCATCATAATTATCGCTACCGATAAGACGAATAAATTGGCAAGGTTCTCGGCCTTTCAATCCTTGCTTATCATAGGAGTTTCGTTCGTCGGTATCGTGGTGGGCATGCTCGTAGGAGCCATCGACGCCGTTGCTCAGATCGGTGTTTTTGCCCTATTGGGCACCCTTATCTACCTGATCGCCCTGGGAATTCTGGTGATCGGTTCGATCATCTGTTGCATACAAGCGTTTATGGGCAAAGTCTTCAAGCTTCCGGTCATCGGCAACATGGCCGATAACTGGTCGAACTGAGCGAGATGATCACTTGTCCGCTATGCGGCCAACAGGGGTATCCGATCATTGAAAAGCGGGTAAATGGGTCCGGATGGGTGCTATTTGTCGTAATGCTCCTGTTCTGCATCCCGCTCTGCTGGTTGCCGTTCGTCGTCGACGGATGTAAGGACGAATTTCGCAAATGTTCGAGGTGCGGAAGCAGGATCGGTTGAAAACCATTGCACCTTAATGGGATCGAGAGGCAAGCGAGTTCGCTTGCCTCTCGTCGTATTTGACAGCCGGGATCATGACAGCCACGGCATCGCCGATTCGTCAAACTCAATCACATCGCCGTTCGGTAGAATGTGAACAATGCGCTCGACGCCTTTGGCACGCAGCAGCGGCGAGAGCATCCCGACACGATGGCAATTAGCACGCGGCACTTTGTGATCCGACAGCGGCTTTGACTCGGAACACATGATCGCGGCCGGCAACTCGCTGGCGATCTCGACGATCCGATTGAGGCCCCATTCGAGGTCTTCCGGCTTTGGCCTATTCTTGCCGCCGGTTTCGGGCAGATGCTCGTAACCAATGCCGTTCTCCCTGAGCAATTCCGCCAGCACCAGCCCGTTGAACTGCGGCCATCGGCTCCTCGCATATGCCCTAACATCGCACACGAATCGAATGCCGTGCTGCCTCAGCAACGCGAGAAGATCCCCAAACGAATGCCGCCCGTGGCCGATGGTGTGTATCGTTACCAAGTCCTTTAATCCTAGTTCTCGATGGCGCAAATATGCAGCGGGATGGTCCGATCTCCCGGCCGCCGTCTTTGTTCCGCCCAACCCCCCTGTTAGCGCGGTTCTCTCTGTGAAGTCAGGTCGATCAGTTCTGATGTCCAGATTTCCTGTGTTTTGAATCTGTAGAACGGAGTCCCTTGTTGCCTGAACATCGTAAAGGTCTCAAACGAAGCCGCCTCGCCCTTCTGTCCGTGTCCGCGCGCGGGAACATCATATTCGACGACTACCTCATTCAGATCCCAGTTATCGCCGGTCAGAAGTCCGGTCGGGCGGCCCTCGAAGGACAGACCAAAATACCGCACGTCCGAAGGGGAGATCTTGCCTGAAGAGAGAGAACCGGCTTGAGAGGCTCGGCCTCCGGACTTTGCAACGCTAACCAGTTCCCAGGTAAAAGATCGGCGGCTGTTATTTGGAAAGCCCATACACACGCGCCGATCATACGGATCTTCGCAATTTAATGCTCCCGACTCGATCCGACCCGAGTCCGTTTCAAGGAATGCCGACACCGTACTGTGGGGGCGCAGATCGTCGCTGCCTGTCTGAAGCGTGATCCTGAGTCGAATAATTGTTCCATCAGGTTTCGTCGGTTTTGGTTTTGACGCCCCTCGCACGCCCGAGATGCAACATGCGTCATTTACCGGCTGCGGTGCTGATGATTTTAGCCAACACCTTGCGTTCTGGCCCTGAATACCAGCCTTGACGAAGGTGAATGCTTTGCAGAGCGGCTCGGCCGCGCAGGCCTCGCTACAGAGCGTCGGCTCCGCCCGAGGCAGATCGAAATTCCTGAAATCCTGCCCCGGACGGTTTGTCCCATCTTCAAATTCGGTAGGGGCCGGCCGGCCGGTGGACGGACGAGCGACCGTTGAGGTTTTACCGCCCGGCGTCGGCGTCGCTGTCGGTGTGGGTGTGCCGCTTTCCGTAAAACCTTTTTTGGGAGCCAGTTGAGAAAACGTAACAGCCAAACTCAGGCAGAGCAGAAGCAGAACGGGGCGAGAAAGCCGGGACGGCCCTCCCTTACTGGTTTGAAGGTTCTTCTCAGACATAAACACCTCCTCGCACTTGCAGGACCATTCATACAGTTCTTTACGAGAGAGTTTACATCCGGTTGACCCATATGTCTACGATCTTCTGCTGCTGAGGGCGGCGATCTGCCTAACCGCAGTGGGATCTTCCAACGCCGACAGATCGCCCGCGTCTTCACCAAGATATGCCGCCCTGATGACACGGCGCATCACTTTTGCATTGCGCGTCTTTGGCAAGGCTGCGACGAAATGGATCGTTGACGGAGCCAGCGGTTTGCCCATGTCGCGCGCAACAAGAGTTTTCAACTCTTGCTGCAATGGTGAGTGCTGAATGGAGAATGGTAAATTTTCGAGCGCGGCGGTTTTTTCATTCACCATTCTACATTCATCATTCACCACTACAAATGCCACCATCGCCGTGCCTTTTGTTTCGTCGGGGACGCCGATGACGGCGGCTTCGGTGACGAGCGGGTGGGCGACGAGGAGCGATTCGACCTCGGCGGGGCCAACGCGCTTGCCGGCAACCTTTAGCGTGTCATCCGAGCGGCCGAGAATGAACCAATGACCATCCGCGTCACGCATCGCCCAGTCGCCGTGAACCCATATGTTCTTGAAACGCCGCCAATAGGTTTCGAGATAGCGTTCCTTCTCCTGCCAAAACCCGCGAGCCATGCCGATCCATGGTTGGTTGATGACAAGCTCACCGACCTTGCCGCTCTCCACCGGGTTGCCTTCTTCGTCGAGGATATCGACATCCATTCCAGGGCACGGAGCGGGGAACGAACACGGCTTGATCGCGAGCAGCGGATTGCCCATCAAAATTCCGCCTGCGATCTCGGTGCCGCCACTGTAGTTGATGATCGGCAGTTTGCCGTTGCCGACCTTTTCAAACAACCACCACCACGGCGCCGGATTCCACGGCTCGCCGGTCGAGGCGAAAGCGCGTAGAGACGATAGATCGTGTTTCTCCGGTAGATCGTCGCCGCAATTTGAAAGGGCTCTTATCAACGTCGGTGAGATGCCGAGCACCTCGACCTTGTGCTTTGCGCAGAATTCCCACATGCGGTCGGGCGTCGGATGATCGGGCGCACCGTCATAGATGCAGATCGTCGCGCCGTTGATGAGCGCCCCGTAGATCAGCCATGGCCCCATCATCCAGCCGATGTCCGTGTACCAACAGATCCGCGTGCCGCGTCCCACATCTGTCCCAAAGGCCATGTCCTGCGCCGCCTTGACCGGGAAGCTCGCATGCGTGTGAGCAATGCCCTTCGGCTTGCCCGTCGTGCCGGAGGTGTAAAGAATGATGAGCGGGTCCTCGGCGGAGGTTGGTTCGACTGCGAATTCTTCGTCAGTGTCCCAGTTTGTCCAGACATCATTTACCAGGACGTGCCAAGCGTAGAAGTTCTTAGGCGGCCTGCGTTTTATGTCGTTGATCCGCTCGACATACACGGACCGTTCCACTGTCGGGCAAAGCTTGACCGCTTGTTCTGCCACCGTCAGCGAGTCGAATATTTTTCCGCGTCGGGGAAACCCGTCGCAGGTGAGCAGCATCTTCGCTCCGACCGCGTTAAGCCGTGAAGTTATCGCCTCGACACCATATCCCGAAAAGACCGGGACCGCGATCGCCCCGACGCGGCCAATTGCCAATAATGCCACGACGGTTTCGACCATCATCGGCATATGAATACCGATCGCGTCGCCCTTTCGAATTCCCGCCCCGCGAAGCCCGGCCGCGCAGTCCAACACACGTCGATAAAGCGACGCGAATGTGATCGACTCCGGTGCCCCTTCTTCTCCTTCCCAGATCACTGCCGGCTGGTCTTTCAT
>CAZMQR010000089.1:0-8598 GCA_964568325.1 uncultured Chloracidobacterium sp.
TCTTAGGTCTTAGGTCTTAGGTCTTAGGTCTTAGGTCTTAGGTCTTAGGTCTTAGAAGAAAGATTCTAAATATCGGGAACCCAATAAACTCTGCCGCCGTCAGTCCGTTTCTTCAATCCCAACTTTGGCAAATCGCTCTCCGGCACACCGAGGAATGTAAAATGCGGCAGGTCTGAGACGACCGTTTGGTACCAGCCGTGTTTCGCCAAGATCTGCCGTACTTTGGCATTCTCGTGCTCGTTGACATCAAGAGCCAGCATTGACAGGTGCTGCGATGTACCGGGCGGCGCGACGGAGTAGATGATCGATTTATCGAGCGTTTTTGCGAAGTATATTCCCTGCTCTTCGAGCTTAAATATCTCACTCACTTGCTCAAAGGGTGGCATGCCCTTGATCCGATCCGCACCTGCCTGAGTGATGCGCCCCTTACCGACCCAATGCGTCAGCCCGGGATTCACACGGCTCGCCCAGAGCGTTACGGTATCCTCATAGCTGCGTTTTGCCGAGTCTGCCCCGCGAGGCGTGATGCCTGCGCCCGCTTTCTCAGCCTCGGCGACGGCGTCCTTGAGATGGCCCATCGCCGCCTCCTGTAACTCGAGCGTCGGGCCGCCAATGCTCGCACTTGCTGCTTTAGCCGACGACTGGAACGCCGACACCGCTGCCGCATCGCGAAACACAGCCGTCTTTGGCGCGACAGCACCTCCGCGGGCGACAAAGACCGCACCATATTCCTTCATCATTCGCTTGCCGACATCGTCTGACGGCTGTTCAAAGCCGGCCGGCAGATTCGCAGTAAAACCACCGTTCATAATGTTCTTGTCCGGCTCTATGGCCGAGGCCTTGCCGGAATTTGAGGGCGAAGCAATGTCCTTCCACGCCTTGTTGTCATTTGTTTCCGATCCGCATTGGCATGCCACGACGGCCAGAGCGAACACGACTAAAGCGATCATCGATCTGTGCATCTAAAAACCTCCCTTATCGAAGCAATGACGAGTGGACGTAATACCCACCCTCGATCTCGGCCCACGGCCCGCAGCCGTGGCCGCTTTTCGGACATTCATAGCCCGTGTAGCCAACAACGTTTACACGCGCTCCGCGATAGAATCGAAATGTCGGATGAAAGTCCGCCTTTGAACTGGGAGCGACACGAACCCTGACGTAGTTGGCCGCGATCGTCCGCATCCCTGTCGTCGGCATTGGCGGGGGAATTGCGGGCTGAACCGGGGCCGCCGGCGTAGATACCGGAGTCGTCGGGGCCGTCGGTGTCGAAGCCGGCGGTGCCTTCGGTTTCAGCGGAACCGATGCGGCTTTGAGCGCGCTCCCGTTATCGCTCTTCGCCGAATCCCTAACCTGAAACGGCCAAAGGCGTTGCTTGCCCTCATTGATGTAGCTGTCAAATATGGCCAACGCATATTTGCCGTTTGCAAGGCCGTCCGGGACGCGCAGGCGTTTCATCTCAGGCTTGCCTTCGACAGGCGCCGCCTGCAGGTCGATCTGCTGCATGCTGCCGTCGTCCTTGATCGAATCGATGGGCACAAGCCGCAGATCATTGATATTTATGCTGCTGTCAGTATTCAGGATAAGACTTGGATGCGAAACGACCGCTGGAAGCGTCTCGTCCTTGAGCAAGGCCGTCTTGGCTTCGATGGCGTTGGCAAAATCCTGTCTTCGTATCTCATCGACACGATCCTTGGCGTCAGTCTGGACGAACATCCCGAAATGGGTCGGCAGCACCTCACGCGACATAAGCTGAGAGGCCACGAAAAAACCGCCGCCGATCACGAGGACCAACAGCAAACCGATACCGGCGAGTAGCCACGGGAGGAGTGAAGTCCGAGCCTCCACCGGCGGTTGATCGAGGCCATCGGGCCGCTTGTAGAAGTTCGGCGTCCGCTGGACCGTCGCGTTTATCGGTTGGCCGCAGCTTACACAGAAATCGTAGTCATCTGCGTTCTGAGTATTACAGTGATGACATATCATTGATGACCTCATTCGGTCAGGTTCGGTATCCAGAATTTCTGACCGTTGACGATAACGCTCTTAAGCCCTTTCGAGGTCAGATCCTTTTCCGCGAGCCCCAAATAAGTAAAGTGCGGAGCATCGCTCTTGACGGTTTGAAACCATCCGTTCTGGGCCATTATTCGCCTAACCTCTGCGCTGCCGAACTGCGTGACATCAAGCGCAAGCATAAAGTTGTGCTGCGACGCACCCGGAGCTGCTACTGAATACAGGATGGATTTAGAGAGATCGGTACTGAAGAAGATATTATCCTCCTCCCATGCGAGAACTTTCTCGATCTGGTCGCGAATAGGCACGCTCGCAGCAGCCCTCGCGGCATCAGACTGCTTTATCCGGCCCGCTCGTACCCAATACCGCAAACCCGGATCTACTCGCGACCTCCATAATGAGACAGTGGTAGAGTACGAACGCGCGGACGCATCGGATCCGCCGCGCGGAGTTATCCTAAGGCGCCGAGCCGACGCTTCCTTGACAGCCTTGAGCAGCGCGGTCATTGCCGGACGCTGCAGCGTGACGCGAACACCACCAACCATCTCAGTCTGCGTGTCGAAATGGGCATGGAGAGCCGCGAGCGCGGCGTCGGAATCGTACATACACCGTGGCGGCAGCATAATGCCGTTCCCGGCAACGAATATCGCTCCGTATTCACGAAAGATCCGGGCGGCGACCCAGTCGTTAGTTATTGGACAAACGGTCTCAAAATCGCGTTTATACTCTCTCTCGAAAGTGCCCTCGACAACCTCGCGGAAATCCGCCGAGGCCGCACGCTGAGCAATGACCGCAGGGGTCATCATGGCAAAGGACAGGAATATTAGGAGTGTTCGCAGCATTTTTGTCATATCTCACCCATTATCGATGAGCATTGCGATCAGAAAGAGGCCAAGGATCGCGATCGCGGCCAATAAAAGCCAGCTGATAAGCCGCGACTTCTCTTCCGGGAGTGGATCGTGATCCGCATCCGCAAGGAACGCGGGCAGCGGAGCCGGACTCGCCGGCGCGCGCCGAACCAATGGTCGCGGAGCCTCAGTTACGATCGAGGCAAGACCGACGGCACAACCGCACTTACTGCAGAATACCGCATCTGCGTCATTTCCGGCACCACATTTTGGACACGGTTGACGTACCTTCGCAGGAGCGACGAATGTGATCTGCTCGCCTTCGTCATCGATCAACCTAACACCGTCGTTCAGGCAAAAGAAGTACTCCTCGTCAAACCGGCTCATGCATTGCGGACAGTTGCGCATAAATTGACCTGAGGCCCAGAATGTCGTGGTTCGCCCAAAATGATACTCCAATTTCTGCCTCGCTGCCACAACTAATGTTCCCGCTCGCTTGATCTGCCTCGGGGCACACAAGTTGCAACCAATGGGCAATGTCAGGCTGTTCTGCACGAAAATGCCGCTCCTATCGCGGGGTATTTCGTGCAAGGTGCGAAAGATTTCGCGCTTGCGTTGGTCAATATGCGAGTTCTTAAAGTCGATATCCCGGGCGAAGGTTATCATAAGGGGTTGATCTCGTGTCAGGCTGCCTGCCCTGTTCACACGGATGCCCGCGGCTATGTTCGAGCGATCGCGGAAGGGAGATTTAACGAAGCATACCTGATCGCCCGCGGGCCAAATCCCTTTGCGTCAATGTGCGGGCGCATCTGCGGTGCGCCGTGTGAGGTCGCCTGCCGCCGCGGAAAGATACCAAAGGTGAACGATGATGGGCTCTTTGTGGGCCAGGATCGTCCGATAGCGATCAGGGCATTAAAGCGTTTTGTCTGCGACCAATACGGTCCCGAGGCGAGGCCTGTCAGTGACGTTGTGGATGAGATCAAGGATTTCATGCCGCCGATCGCGGCTGACGCCGAAGAAATGGCCTCGCTCCTGCGCGCCGCGCGCAGCCGGACCGTCGTGCCGGGCAACGGTGAAAAGGTCGCCATTATCGGCTCAGGCCCCGCGGGCCTGAGCGCGGCCCATGATCTCGCACTGTTAGGTTTTAAGGCGGTCGTTTTTGAGATCGAACCGGTAGCTGCGGGAATGCTCGCTGTCGGAGTCCCGGCCTATCGTCTGCCGCGCGACCTGATCGAGAGCGAGGTCGCGGTCATCGAAGCACTCGGCGTCGAGATCCGGTGCGGCGTCGAAGTCGGAAAAGACGTCACGTTCAAAGAACTCCGCGAGCAGTTCGCGGCCGTAATAATAGCGGTCGGGGCAAAATCGTCGCGAGAACTCGGCCTCAAGGGCGAGAACGGCCCGGGCGTGGTGGGTGGCGTCGATCTGCTGCGGGCCGTCTCGCTCGACGAGCCTATCGAGATCGGCAACGAAGTCGTCGTGATCGGCGGCGGTAATGTCGCCTACGACGTCGCCCGCTCCGTAGTCCGGCAGATCGCATTCGATACGGCTCGAACGGCAGCTCGGCTGGCGGGGACGACGCGCGTTCATCTCGTCTCGCTCGAAGCCGCCGAAGAGATGCCTGCCGACACCATTGAGATCGTCGAAGGCGACGAGGAAGGCGTCGAACGGAGCAACGGCTGGGGCCCGACCGAGATCGTCCGCGATGAGGCAGGGCAGGTGACGGGCGTTGCATTTCGCCGATGCCTGCGGGTCTATGACGACGAGCGAAAGTTCGCGCCGGTCTATGACGACGAAGACACGCGGGTGATACCGTGCGACACGGTGCTGCTGGCCGTCGGACAAGCCCCAAAACTTTCATTTCTAGAGATCGGCGGCAAGGATGTCGAGCGTATGCGCGGCGACTGGTTAAAGGTTGATCCAGCAACCCTTTCCACCACTGCGGACGGCGTTTTTGTCGCCGGTGATCTTGCCCACGGAACGCGCCTGCTGATCGATGCCGTCGCATCGGGTAAGGCAGCGGCGCGTTCCGTGTACCAGTTCCTGACGGGCCGGAAATTGGAAAGCGAGGTCATCGAAGCTCATAAGGTTCTCAATCATTATCGCCGTGAACTTGGCTACGAATCGATACGCCGCGTCGAGGTTCCGACGATCGAGCCCTCGGAACGCCTCGAGCACCCTGAGAACGTCGTTGAGATCGGCTATACCAAGGAACAGGCGATGCGCGAGGCGTCGCGCTGCCTCGACTGCGGTGTGACACCGATCTTTGACGGGTTGCGATGCGTGTTGTGCGGAGGCTGTCAGGACGTCTGCCCGACCAAATGTCTCAAGCTCGTTTCGCTCGGCCGAATCGAGATCGGGAACGGGACCGAGAACGTGTTTGATAAGGCTCTAGGGGATGGCGCCGATCTGACCGAAAACTCCGCCATCCTAAAGGACGAGGATCGGTGCATCCGCTGCGCCCTGTGCGCCATACGGTGCCCCGTCGATGCGATCTCGATGGAACGAGTTACTTTTCAAACAAATTGGAGCTGTGTATGACAACTCATCCGGGCAAGAAAGAGTCGCGATTTGATCCTGAGCCGATGCCGCGAAGAGACTTTTTGGGCCTCGCGGCGCTGGGATCGATGATCGCGGCCTTCGTTTTTTCAGTATTCGGGATGCTTAAGCTGCCCAAGGCGGCCGTTTCGGCGACACTATCGAAAAAGTTCAACGTCACGCTGCCGGACACCCTGCTTGAGGGAGAGGCGTTCATCCCACCGGGCCGCAACGTTGCCGTCTTTCGCGACGGCGAGGGCGTTTACGCTATCTCGACGGTCTGCACGCACCTGGGCTGCATCGTCAAGGCAAGCGGGGCTGGCTTCGATTGTCCATGCCACGGCTCCGGCTTTGAAAAGGACGGCACCGTTCGAAAGGGCCCGGCCCCGAAGCCGCTGCCGTGGCTCAAAGTGGCCAAGAACGGTTCTGTATTTAATATCGACGAGGGAACGACCGTCAAATCGGGGACAAAGGTGTAGCTATGCAGGCTGAACAAGGCTATTCCGCACTTGGCGAATTTTGGAACAACCTCAAGGCGATACCGCGCGAGGTCCGCCGGGCGATGTTTCGTGGTGGCACTCCGACAACCGATCGGTCGAGATCATCTTTCGTCTTCGGCAATGTTTTTCTACATCTGCACGCGGCCCGGACACATCTTTGGTCTCTACGATGGTCGACGACCGCCGGACTGGGCATCATCACGACAGCGGCATTCCTGATCACGCTTATAACTGGCGTGCTGCTGATGTTCTATTACAAGCCCTACACTGACGTCGCATACCAGTCCATCAAGGACATTCACTTTATCGTCCCGACCGGCCGATATATGCGCAATATTCACCGCTGGGCGGCGAATGTGATGGTCGTGGCCGTGATCCTGCACATGGCGAGGGCATTTTACACCGCGGCGTATCGGCATCCGCGCGAATTCAATTGGTTCATCGGCTGGGGATTGCTTGTCACAACGCTGGCACTGTCATTTACCGGCTATCTGCTGCCGTGGGACCAGCTTGCTTACTGGGCGATCACGATCGGTGCCAACATCGCTCAGAGCCCGCGTGAGATCACGGATGCGATGGGAATGACCGAGTTCTTCGACATCGGCGGCCTGCAGCGTGAGATATTACTTGGCTCTGAGATTGTCGGCGAAGAGGCCCTGATCCGTTTCTATCTGCTCCACGTGATGATCCTGCCGCTGACGCTCGCCGCCCTTATGGCCGTGCATTTCTGGCGGATCCGCAAGGACGGGGGCCTGGCCAAGCCCTCTGATGCCGACCAGCGCGTCATCGAGGACAAGAAGCAATACTATCCCGTCTTCACAGAAGAGCCGGCCAAGACGTATCAGCTTGCCGCCATTGTAAAAGGCAAGACTCCGGCGGTGGACTCAGGGCCTGAAAACACGGTGCCGTCCATGCCGCATCTTTTCTTTGCCGAGCTTGGCGTCCTCATGCTGACCGTGCTGATATGCATCGCACTTGCGTTCATATCCGATGCACCCTTGAAGGAGCTGGCAAATCCGCTCGTGCCCGAGAACCCGGCCAAGGCTCCGTGGTATTTCCTTGGCCTGCAGGAGATCGTTTCTTTCTCCGCGTTCATGGGCGGCATCGGCATTCCGATGCTATGCATGGTCGGCTTGGGGCTGATACCGTTCCTCGATCGCGAGAAACAAGGGACTGGCGAATGGTTCGGTGGGCCTGGTGGATGGCGCCTCGTCAAATGGTCGATCGTCGTTGGGTTTGCCGCGTCGATCCTGGTTGAAGCGTTCGCAATCGAGTTCGGATGGCTCCGCGAGTGGTTTCCCGGTATTCCCCAGCTTGTCATTACTCTTGTCAATCCGGGAACTGTCCTTACTGCAATCTACGCAGCATTCTCGTTCTGGGCGATCAAGCGTTACAACTCAACGCGCGCTGGGGCATTGGCTCTCTTCACGTGCTTCTTGTGCGGATTTATCGTGCTGACGGTGATAGGCACCTACTTCCGCGGGCCGAATTGGGATTTCTACTGGTCGCCGTCGTCGTGGCCGGGGCATTGATGCGATGAATAAGAACAAGTATCTACTGATGATCTCAAGCCTCGGGGTTTTTGTGTTGCTCGTTGCGGCGGCGTTCAGCGAGAATTTCCTCAAGGACTGGCACCAGATTCAGGCAACCGCCACCACGGCTGAAGGGCCGCTCGACGTCCGTCTGAGGCAGATCGTGAACCCCAATCTCAGGGTCACCGACCGCTGCGTTACCTGTCACACCGGAATGGCTGCCGGCGAACAGATCACGTCACCGCTAAAGGTCGGCGCGGCCCACAAGCCGGTCGTCCATTCGCCGCAGGAGATGGGCTGCACTACCTGCCACGGCGGCCAGGGACAGGCGACCGAGAAGGATGATGCACACGGCAACGTCCATTTTTGGACCGAACCTATGCTGCCGGCAAAATACGCCTACGCAAGCTGCGGCACCTGCCACACGCCGCTCAACGTGCCCAGCCTGCCAACGCTCGACACCGCCCGCAAGACATTTGAGCGGCTCGATTGCTACGCCTGCCATCGCCTCGATGGACGAGGCGGAACGATCCGGCCGGGCGGCGATATCACCGGCATGGAGGGCCCCGATCTGTCGCTCGCAGGGATGAAGGGCTATAACGCCGAATGGTATCCGGGTCACGTGACAAAGATGCAGCAGGCAGCGGATGGCGCATGGAAAAACTCTTTCCGCGAGATCGGCGCCGAGGATCAGGCTGCACTAAAGATACTCCTTGACACGACAATGGGTGCGCCCAAACTGATCGAGGCAAAGGCGCAGTTCAACACGGTCGGCTGCGCCGGCTGCCATACGGTAGGAAGCTTTGGCGGCGACGCAGGCGTAAATCTGTCTATATCGGGCCTCAAGGATCCGAACCAGCTCAATTTTTCTCGTGTCCCGGGCGAGCGTTCGGTCGCTCATTGGGTCGCACAACACTTTCGCTCGCCGGGATCGACCGTCGCCGGTTCGCAAATGCCGGTGCTCGGCCTCAACGAGGACCAGATCGACCTGCTAACGCTCTACACACTCAGCCTGCGACGGCGGACACTGCCCGATGTCTTCTTGCCCAAAGACAGAGTGAAGGCCATGCGATTCGGTGCACGAGAGTTTGCCAATGACGGGCCGACGATCTACGCGGCGGTCTGTTCGGCTTGCCACGCCGCAAACGGCGCGGGAGCAAGATATCCGGGGCTGGC
>CAZMQR010000090.1:0-8578 GCA_964568325.1 uncultured Chloracidobacterium sp.
TGAACACATGCTCTAACTGCGGACAGATGAATACGGCGGAGAGCCATTTCTGCCGGTTCTGCGGCACCAAATTCACACACGCCGCGCCGCCGCCCTATCCGGCGACGGCCGATCCGTTTGGCCACGCCGCACCGCCGCGTCCGTACTCATGGAAGACGGATGAGTTTCAGACAAAGCAGGAGGCCAGACGCACGAACGCCTTCGCCGCGCCGTTGCCGGCCCCAATACCATCGGCCGGACAGCCGCTTGTCCAACAGGCTCCGCTCTACCCGGCACAGTCATATCGATGCCCGCACTGTATGTCTCAGTTCCTGCCCCGCATCGAGAAACGCATCTCGACCGCCGGCTGGATCACCTTCGCCGTCCTGCTCGTATTCTTTTTTCCGCTTTTCTGGATCGGATTGCTGATCAAGGAAGACGTCCGCATTTGCCCGACCTGCACGCATCGCGTCGGCTAGCGATAGTAGTAGCCGCGGGGATGCTCGATCTTAACCTCGGGGTTCGTGCTCGTGATCTTCAGATTGTGGTAGCCCTTCTTCATGTGTGTTGAAAGATATGTAAGGGCAAACTGACGGCTCAGCGTCAGCGACATTTCTCTGAGGAACGGCCGATAGCTGACCGGGCCGGAAAGCGGGCCGAGAAACGCGCGGCCACCGGTCTCATCCGCCACTTTCGCCAACGCACCCTGAGCAGCGAGCGCGAGGACAGAGTTACGCCCCTCAGTAGCCGCTGTCGGCGCATACAGCGAGTAAACCGCGACGCCCTTTCGATTTGCCTTCAGGACCGCACGGTCCAGATCGATGCTCTGCGCGATCGATGCCAGATTCATCCCGTTCGATGAGTCCAGTCCGTCGGAGAATAATACGATCGCCCGACGACCGGCAGGAACGCCTTCGAAACGGTTGGTAATATCGGCGACCCCTTCAAATGGACTTCGAGGCGCAAGCGCGGGATTTCCTGTAACGATTCTCAAGGAGTTTGCGGCAGCCTCAAGGTCTTCGGTGAACCGCTGCCTGATCTGTGGCGAGCCTGACCGTGTGTAAACGACCATCACCCGAGTGCCTTTAGGGAGGCTGCGGATGAAGTCCTGAATATCGCGGATCTGGAGGTTGAAAGTCGATGCGAGATCGTCCTGTATCAAAAATGCGATCGAAAGGGGCGATGTCGTGACGCTCCGGATCGACAAGATCTGCTGTTCGTCGCCGTCTTCCTTTACAACGATACGTTCGGCTTGGAGAAACTCTTCAGCTTGGCCGTCCTTTAGTTCCTTCCTGGAGAAGATCGAGATCGGCACAGTCACGGTACGGACGCCATCATCTGCCGGTCGCGGCTGCGCGATCACAGGCCCGGCCGATACCGCCAGGAACAGTGCTGCGACAACATTACGCCTGAGTGCTCGCATCATCAACGATGAGAATATCAGAATCATAATACACCATTGATCGAATCCTGAAATAAGATGTCAATAGGTGGCGTTGGCGTTTCCGCGAAAATCTCCGCGATGCGCTAGACTCTTAGCCAGTCAGGTATGGCGGATATCACCAGATCAGAACTTGAGAAGGGGCGAAAGCTCGTAGCCGGCGCCGTTGCTGCTCCTGCGGCCCTTACGGCTCTGCCGGCGGCGATCACATTGCTGCTATTGTTCCTCGCACCGCTAGCACCACCGTCAGCCGTCATCGTGTTCTTCTTCGGCGCGATCGCGACCGCTATCGGATTGCTGATCGGATTATCGATCACAGGTATGCTGCTGCATAAGCGTGGGCGGTGGGTTCGGGATATGCGTGAACGCATCGCGGCGGACGGCATCAGGGCCGAGGAGATCGGCTGGTTTACTCACGAGCTTCGGTCAGCAGAGAAGCGCGCCTTGCGCTCAGTTGAATCGCGTGACCCTTTGCTTGGCGACGCCTATCGAGAGACGCTTGCATCGCGGCTGACCGCAACGAGGATCCTGAAATCATCAAAACGGGAACTGGTGCTTGCACGAAAGCGAGAGGGCCGGATCAGGCAGCTAAGATCTGGCCGTCGGGATCAGTTCCTTAGCGAGATAGGCCGTGATATTCAGAAGGTCTCAGGGATCAGAGACGATGCCGCGGCGATGCTTGCCGAGGCTGAGGCCCGGCTTCAAATGATCGAGGCGGCCGCCACCCGCGGCGGCAGGCTTGCAGACGACGAACTGGCCCTCAAGAAATTGTCGGCCCGGACGGCGCAGCTGCCGTTGGCACTAGAATCTGCGAAGTTGTCGGAAGAGATACGCCTGGAACTCGAAGCAGAGACCGAAGTTGGCGAATGACGACCACGTGGCCGTTGGAACAACAAGAATTGAACCTGTTTGTAGCAGGTGGGTGGCCTTCTGCAGCCTTTCGTCCGCATCAGAGCCGGCGGTCTCCGGCAAGGCTCCATAGAGACCTGCACTGACCTCCGGCGTCAGCCTCCCGTCATTCATGTGTTGGCTCAATTGAAATAGCGTCCCGTGACGAGAAACGCAGTCAATGTCGTTCGCCAAGTGAATGTTAGCACACGGAGAGAACGGCAGGTCAAGCCTTATTGTTCGGTCTCAAGCACGAGCGGGGCGATCTCGCGGTTCTTGAGGAGCTTGTCGAGCATTTCGGAGCATTCGTTGCTACGTGCGGCAAGCTGTGCGTCGCTCTGGGCCTGCGAACTCTTTAGCTGATAATACTCGTCGGCAATATGCAGGGCAGCAAGGATCGCGACCTTGAGGGAATCGACCGTCATTGTGCCGGACGATATCTCACGCATCTTTGAATCGACGTATTCAGCGAGATCCTGGATGTACACGTTATCCCCATCAGATCGAATGCTGTAGGTATTATTGTAGATCTCGACTCGTATCGTCTGTTCCGACATATTCTTAGCGGCCTACGGCATCGGCAACCTCGGCATCAAGGGCCGCTATTGCCTCGATCATTGCTTCTACCTTCAACTGGATGGTGTCGCGTTCCGCCAGAAGGTCGTTTAGCTTGTCTTCAGCGGCGATCTTTGCCGCGACTGCCTCGGCTGCTTCCTTCTTCAGGCCGTCAGATTCGCGTTCGAGACGGTCCTTTTCATCGCGAAGCTTCCTGGCAAATTCGATCGTGAGATAGATCTTGTCCTCGAGGTGCGAGAACTTTTCCATTCCCGTTAAGGCGTTCATTTGTGTCTCCGACGTATTCAGGAACTTAGGGAAAAGATTATCCGTGCTTTTGCGTAAAAGTTCAAGTAACGCCTGAAGAAATCCTCACGCCCTCTGTTTTATTGACAATTTCTGCTCGACCTGGGCGACTATCTGTTGATGTAACACCTCAACTTCGTCTTCGACAAGCGTCCGCTCAGGACTGCGGTATTCGAGACGGATCGTTATCGACCGCTCATCTTCAGCGAGGCCTTTGCCCTCATAGATATCGACAAATTCCGCACCTCGGCAGAGTTCGAAACCTTGTGCGGCCACAGCCTGCTTGATCTGATCGAGGGTAACGTCTCTAGGGGCGATAAACGATACGTCGCGCGAGATTCCCGGGAACCGAGCGAGCGGTTGGTACGCGGACGGCGGAGTGGGCACAGAAAGCACAGCCCCCAGATCGACCTCGCCGACGAAAACAGGCTGTTTGAACTTGTAACCTGTTGCAATATTGTCTGTTAGCCTGCCGACCGACCCAACTGGCCGTCCCGAGATACTCACGGCCGCGGCCTGACCGGGACGGAGATGTTTGATCTCGGCCGCTGAAAACTCGATCTGCGACGCTCCGAGTGCCTCTAAAGCGGCCTCGATCGATCCTTTTGCGTCGTAAAAGTCCATCTGGCGGACCGCCATCGCTCGCCCGTGCTGCAGGTCGCCGCCCGTAAGGGCGATCGCGAACATTTCGTGCTCGTTCGGCAGACCGTCCTCGCTGTTCTCGGCCGAAAATACCTTTCCGACTTCGAAAAGCCGCAGGTCCCGCCGCTGATGGTTCAGATTCTGTCTGATCGCGTCCAGTAGGCCCGGAAGTATCGTCGGACGCATGCGAACAGCTCCCTCTATCACGGCGTCCTCAAGCGTGACATATCTATCCGGCAACGAGCAGTCGATGACGCCGGGCGCAGGTTCGAACGCGTCATCATGCCGCGTATCGATAAAACTGTACGAGATCGCCTCGTCAAAGCCCATATTTGCAAGGGTTTGTCGAAGTGCCCGCTCGCGGTGCTCGGTCGGTTGATACTCGCCGGCACCGTATGCGGGCGGCAGTTCGTCGGCAATGTTCTCGTAGCCTGCGTGGCGTGCAACCTCCTCGACGAGGTCCTCTTCGATCGCGATATCGTGCCGCCAGGACGGGGAAATATACGTGGAATCTTGCTTCTTTTCGATCCCGAGAGCGGCGAGAATGCGTTCGCACTCGCCGGTCGGGACGGTCAGTCCTGTCAAACGCGTCGTAGCGGCCGAAATATCGGCAGAAACGACCTCATCCGCGATCCATTGCGTTGGGTAAACGTCGACGAATTCGGCCAATTCTCCGCCTGCAAGTTCGACAATCAGCTCGGCCGCGCGGTTTGAGGCCCGAATCAGGTTGTTTATATCGACACCGCGTTCGAATCTGTAGCTTGCCTCCGTCGCGAGATTTAGCCGTCGTGATGTACTTCTTATATTACCACGATTAAAGTATGCAACCTCAAGTAATACATTAACCGTCGATTCCGTTATCGACGACGCCAGGCAGCCCATTACGCCGCCGATCGCGGCCGGCTTTTCGGCGTCGCCTATGCAGAGCATCTCAGTGTCAAGCTCTCTTTCGGCCTCATCGAGCGTCGTGATCGCCTCACCGGCCCTTGCTCGCCGGACGACAATGCGATTTTCAGCCAATTTGTCCAGATCGAACGAGTGCATCGGCTGGCCAAGCTCGTGCATTACGTAATTCGTAATGTCTGCAACATTATTAATGGAACGCTCGCCGATAGCCTCCAGGCGGTCAACCAGCCACTGCGGCGACGGGCCGACCTTAACATTACGGATAATTCGTGCGGTAAAGCGGTGACAAAGGTCCGGATCCTCTATCTTTACGAGGGCTTGGTTTTCGGTTTTTGGTCTTTGGCCTTCGTGATCCGTAATTCGTAATTCGCCATTCGTAACTACACGCAGTTCTCTCGCAACACCCAGATGCGACAGGCAATCGGGCCGGTTCGACGTGAGATCGATGTCAAAAACGTGATCGTCCCCGTGCGGATGTATGCCCTCGACCGCCAAACCGACGCGGGTCAATCGGGCTGCAGTTTGTTCGGCCGTCAGATCTAGATCGATCAGGTCTTTTAGCCAGTTATAGCTGATGTTCATCTGAACTGCTCCAAAAACCTTACATCGTTCTCAAACAAATGCCTGATGTCGTCGATGTTGAACATCATCGCGGCCATGCGTTCGAGGCCAAAGCCGAAGGCGAAACCGCTGTAAACGGTCGGATCGACTCCGCAGGCACGCAGGACGTTCGGGTGGACCATCCCGCTGCCGCCAAGTTCGATCCAGCCGGAGCCTTTACACGGACGGCAACGATCGTCGCCGACCTTGCCGGAACCGTGGCAGACGAAGCACGAGAAATCGAATTCGGCCGAGGGTTCCGTGAAAGGGAAGTACGACGGGCGAAAGCGTGTTCGCGTGTCGGGGCCGAAGAGGCGCCTCAGCCATTCCGTGACGGTTCCCTTGAGATGCGCCATCGTGATGCCTTTATCGACACACAGGCCCTCAAGCTGGTGAAACATCGGCGTATGCGTCATATCGGGCGTATCGCGGCGATAGACCTTGCCGGGGGCGAGAATGCGGATAGGCACGCCGCGGCGTTCCATCGCCCGGATCTGTACGGTCGAGGTTTGTGACCTGAGGGCAAGACCGTCCGTCGTATAAAACGTGTCCTGAGATTCGCGCGCGGGGTGATCCCCGGGAATATTCAGCGCGTCAAAGTTGTAATAGTCCGTCTCGATCTCGCGATCGTCCTCGATCGCATAGCCCATTGACACAAAAATGTCCTCGATCCGCTGCCGCAGGATCGTGATCGGATGCAAATGGCCCGTTCGCGGCCGCCGGCCGGGAATTGTCACGTCGAGGCGTTCGCGCTCGACCTTCAATGCGGTGATATGGGCTGAAAGCGCCGATTCAAGGGTATCGATCGTCTCGGTAATCTCACGTTCGAGCGACTGGACGGCCTGAGCAAATTCCGCCCGCTGTTCGGGTTCTACCTGTCCGATCGCCTTCTTCAGGCCGGCAAGCTCCGACTTCCTGCCCGTAAGACGCACTTTTACGTCATTGACCTCGCTGAGCCGGGCCTCGGCGTCCACGATGCCCAGTGCATCAGGCGACAGGGAAGTAAGAGGGCTCAGCTCATCGATGAGCCGCTCTCGCAAACCTTGGATCTGTGTCGAGGATTCCGACATAAACGTTAAGAATAACTCATTTCCAGCACGGATGAGACCGAACAAGCGTAAGTCTATTTACTGTAACGTGTTACGCCGAGGACCGCAAATAGCGTGTTTCATTCTGTTTCACCTCTGTTTCAGGCCGGCTGAAACACCGCAACCTGTTGATGCCAAATCGGTTACAGTCGCATTTCGGTTTTGTTTCAAGATTTCGCGCAAAAAAAAGTTCGACGCGATGAAACGCAATTCGTCCGTTGAGCGTTCGCCGCTTGTCCGGACGATCGAGTGGACACGTAACTCTCTGCCTCTTAACGACATAGGAGTGTTTGAAGACGAAGATCGACGAAAAAAGTAAAAACCCTCCATAAAGGCCAAAAGGGGACACACATAACTCCTATTCCGTACCAGCAATACAACTTCCAGCGTGTTGCGACTCTGCAACATCGTAGCACTCATTACGAATTCGGTCAAGCTATTTGTTCCAGACGATTCGGCTCAAAAGCACATGCACGATAAGCTGCAGGCTGATATCATATTGCTGTAAGAACCCATGAAAGCACTGGTAAAGAGTAAGGCCGAGCCGGGATTGTGGCTCGAGGACGTTCCGGAACCGTCGATCACCATCAACGACGTGCTGATACGCATCAAGCGGACGGGAATTTGCGGCACGGACGTGCATATCTGGAACTGGGACAAATGGGCCAAGAGCACGATCAAGGTGCCGACGATACTTGGGCATGAACTTGTCGGCGAGATCGTTGAGGTTGGCTCGAATGTCAATGATTTTGCGGTCGGCGACATCGTCAGCGTCGAGGGCCACCTTGTTTGCGGCCGGTGCCGTAACTGCATGGCGGGGCGGCGGTTCAAGTGTGCGCATACGCTCGGGTTTGGCGTTAATACTGATGGCGGTTTCGCCGAGTACATCGCCGTTCCGATGACCAACATCTGGAAGCACAAGCCCGGTATTGACCTGGATGTGGCTGCGATATTCGATCCGTTCGGTAATGCGGTGCACACGGCATTGGCGTTTGAGGTCTTTGGCGAGGACGTGCTTATAACAGGCGCGGGGCCGATCGGCATCATGGCGGCGGCAGTTGCGAGACACGCCGGTGCAAGGAATATCGTTATAACGGATGTTAATCCGCACAGGCTGGAATTAGCGGAAAAATTCGACGTGACGCTCGCAGTCGACGTTCGCGAAAAGTCGATCGAGGATGTTCAGAAAGAACTTGGGATGAAAGAGGGTTTTGACGTCGGCATGGAGATGTCGGGCAATCCGCAGGCCTTTCGCGACATGCTGGCTAATATGACGCACGGCGGCAATGTGGCGTTTCTTGGCATTCCGTCGGAAGAATTCTCGATCAACTGGAAGACCGTCATCTTTAACATGCTCACCATCAAGGGCATCTATGGCCGCGAGATGTACGAGACATGGTACCAGATGAGCGTTCTCCTCGAAGGCGGCCTCGACATCTCGCCGGTGATAACTCATCGGTATTCATACACGGAGTTTGAGAAAGGATTTGAGGTGATGCGGGAAGGGAATTCGGGTAAGGTGATACTTGATTGGAGCGAGATATAAGAATTAGCCCACGAAAGACACGAAAAGGACGAAAGGCGATTTATGTACGGCAAGGTTAAAGAACAACTGCAGGGCACGCTCGCAGAGATTCAGGAAGCGGGATTGTTCAAGAACGAGCGAGTGATCGAGAGCCCACAGGAGGCTCGCATCAGCGTTGGTGGCCGCGAGGTGCTCAATATGTGCGCCAATAACTATCTGGGGCTTTCGGACCATCCCGAGATCGTTGCGGCAGCACACAGAGGGTTGGATGAATGGGGATTTGGGTTGTCGTCGGTGAGGTTTATTTGCGGCACTCAGACGATCCATAAGGTCCTCGAGGCGAAGATCAGCGAATTTCTCGGGACCGAGGACACGATACTTTACACGTCGTGTTTTGACGCGAACGGCGGATTGTTTGAGACCGTGCTCGGTGAAGAGGACGCGATCATCTCGGATGAACTCAATCACGCGAGCGTGATCGACGGTATCAGGCTGAGCAAGGCGCAACGATTCAGGTATAAGAACTGTGACATGGCCGATCTGGAGGCAAAGTTGCTGGAAGCGTCGTCCGCTCGGTTCAAGATGATCGCCACCGACGGCGTGTTCTCGATGGACGGCTATATCGCTCCGCTGCGCGATATCTGCGAT
>CAZMQR010000091.1:0-8412 GCA_964568325.1 uncultured Chloracidobacterium sp.
CCTTCTGTCAAAGCGTGTTGGAATGGGCTCTCGTTTTGGAGATTGCAGAGCTTCCGATAACAAAACGCGGAGATTTCATTCTCCGCGACGGCAATCTACGCCCGCTCGATATTGAACAAAAGTACATTCAGCTTTTGGGCCGATACCTGCATGAGAAAGGCATTTTCTTGGTTGCTATCACTAAGAATTCGCCGATTAAGTTTCAACTGTCATCAACCTTTAGGAAGATCGATCTTTATCTGCAGAGTGACCTGAAATACAAATTCGATTTTGCGGAGACCGAAGAAAGGAAGAGGAAGATTTGCTGTTGGTTTGAGGTTGATGACTTTGACCTCTCCGAGGCATATCAAGGTGGAATGATCGTCCGCAAGGGACTGACGGGTGGTCGGGGTTTCGGCCTCTATTTTGTCGCCCGATTGGACTATGTCGAGAAGCTACAAAACTACGATTGGGTGGTCGCAGATTTGAACATCTATGATGCGATTCCCTCGATAACCGAGGATATGCGGCATCGAGATGTTGATGGTGCCCTACGAGATATCGCGAGCCTCAGAACGATCTTTTCCGAACTTACTCG
This sequence comes from uncultured Chloracidobacterium sp., assembly GCA_964568325.1. Lineage (GTDB taxonomy): Bacteria > Acidobacteriota > Blastocatellia > Pyrinomonadales > Pyrinomonadaceae > OLB17. The sequence continues at coordinate 578 of CAZMQR010000091.1, forward strand.
GCTGACCCAGGAGCATTATCTTCTTGGATATCCCTATCCGCTAGCGGAGGTTCACAACTTCATAACGCTCAAAAAGGACTTCAAACAGGAAGTAATAAACCGCTTGAAAATGGCGCTCTACGAAAATGCGCATATGGAGCACGTCGACATAGAGAATCTGTTTCTCGACATTCATTCGAGGTTTTGATTATGGAAGCTACAAAAGATTTCGGGGTCCTCTATGGGCAAAGAACAACTGAAGACGCGCTTCTCATCTACTCTTCATATGAAGACGCCAAAGCGAGCCCTAAAATGGGTGACTTCATTGTGCTTAGCCCGCGCATTGAAGAAGGTCAAAAGTTCCTCGCCCGTGTGGAGGCGGAAATATACGACGAGAACCCAATCTTCAGAAATCAGGACAAGACTCTGATCGCAGTCCATTACGCTCGAATTTCCCAGCGGGAGCTCTCCGACCGGGACAAGCAGAAGATGTTTAGCTATACCTACAAGGTGAAAATCCTCGGAAGCTACTTGCAAAGCGATGGCAAGGACTTTACAACGGCTGTCACGAAACTCCCGACGGTCTCATATCACGCTCGGCACCTTAACGCAGGCGAAATCGCAAACATTCTGAATCGGACAAACGAAAGTGGTGTTGAAATCGGTTACCTATGCATTGGTGAGGAATTCGACAAGCGGAACGTCATTCGTTTTGACATCGGAAAACTGCGGGAAAGACGCACAATGGTGTTCGCACAGTCGGGTTTCGGAAAGACCAACCTAATGAAGGTGCTGATCAAGAACACAATATCCGATGTTCGGTATGGCAAGCTGATCTTCGATCTGAATGGAGAGTACTATCGGCGCTCAACGAAGAACTACGGGTTAGGCGACATTGATGACCCGAGTATCAAAGAGAATTTAGTAGTTTACACCGACAAGAAGACTGATTCGCAGGGTCGGTATCGAGTTGGCGGTCAGGTCAAGCTCAACATGCACAAGAATCTCTCGATCAGTGACGTTCTAAATTACTCCACAGGGTTTTCGGAAGTAATGAAAGCGTTTCTGCTGTACCTCGAAGATACTCAGGTTGAGGATTTCTTCCAGAACATCAATCAATATGTTGCCGATCCTAAAAAGCTCCATGAAAAATACCCAGATTTTTGGGATCCGAAAAAGGATGCCAGCACTCGGACGACGGCTGCTGCGATACGAAAAAGATTGTCGTTCCTAATTGACGAAAGCAAAGGCCTCCATCTCGCTTCGTCAACGCTTGTTGAGGATGTTTTCGTCGCGATGAAGGCGGGAAAGACAGTGATCATAGATCTATCCCTTAGAGATAGTTTTGAGGCCAGTATTATCGCAAATATCTTTGTGCGGAAGCTTTTTGAAAATAACAAAAAGCACTTCACGGCGGGGAAGACGGGCGATGTAATAAACGCCATAGTCTTTGTAGAAGAGGCGCAGAATGTCCTTTCTGAAGAGTTTGTTCGTACGAACGCCAACCCGTTCGTCCGAGTCGCCAAGGAGGGACGGAAATTCGGACTCGGCCTCGTTGCAGTCACGCAACGCCCGTCTGCCATTTCAGAGGAAATCCGTAGCCAGGCGGAGAATTTCTTCGCTTTCTATATGGGAAACGGTCGTGACATTAAGGCATTGGTGGAAAGTAACATCGGGTTCGATGGAGTTATCGCAAAGTTCCTTCAGGCTGAGACGATTTCTGGCAACCTCTATATGATTTCGGCAGGACAATCGTTTGCTCTCCCGGTGCGGGTTCGATTGTTTGAGGAGATGGTGGAGGACCAGGTATACACAGATTCACGATTTGGCAACAATAATTGATTGAATGAAGCCGGAAATCAGGAAAGCACGCCGCCGAATCTTTAACAATCTTAAGAGATACGGCGTAGATTGGGATGCGAAGCTCCAGAAGCTTGCACCGCTCGACCGCGACGGTCTGCGAAAAATGCAGTTCGAATTGGCTCAGACTACAAATCTTGCCGGACGGCGCTACTCGGAGTTTGCGAAGGACTATCTTGCCGAACCGCATGAAATCGAGATTTCAAAAATTACACCCTATGTGGTTGAGGTAGGCGATAGTTGGACGTCCAAATTATGGTCTCATGCAATCACGAATTGGTCAGTTCCAGTAAGTGCCGGTTATGGCCGGCGTCTTCGATTCTTAGTTCTCGATCGACAGAACCAGAAGCTGATTGGCATCGTTGGTTTGTGCGATCCCCTAATTGGTTCGACAATTCGTGACAACCATATTGGCTGGGATCGCGAAGCAAAACTAGCTCGACTCTATAATTGTCTGACGGCTTACGTGCTCGGAGCGGTTCCACCTTACAACCGAATTCTCGGCTCCAAGTTAGTTGCACTTTCGGTCATGGCTCCGGATGTCCGGGCTGCTTTCCGAAGTAAATACAGCGGGAACAAGACGATAATTGCCGGGCAGGAGCGATTGCCGGAACTGGTTTACGTTGACACTTACGGTGCGTTTGAAAAATCAGCGATCTATACAAAACTCTTGAATTGGAAGTTCGTAAGCTACACGCAAGGGAAGAGCCATATTCACCTAACCGCAAATGGCAGTTGGGAAACGATTCGGGAGTTTGTGCCTCCAGAGAAGTTTAAGCTTTACAAGTACGGCAACGGTTCTAACTGGAAAATTCGGACCTTGCGAATCGGGTTGGAGAACCTCGGGTTTAGTGAGGATCTTCTGTCCATCGGTTGGAAGAGAGCATATTACGGCTGTCCTCTCGCGAGAAACTGGAAAGAATTTCTGACAGGCGAAGACTCCAAACCAAAACCCATTCGTTACTCGATGCAGGATTTGGTCAATCACTGGCGAACTCGTTGGGTTGAGCCGCGACAGGATCGACTGGTCACATTGCTGAACGGGTAGAGCTATGTGGGTTCCTCCTCCAACCGCTTCCGCGTCCTGAGCCGACTGGTCGTGCTCAGGACGCGGAAGCGGTTGGAGGGTTTTGGGGTGGTGGCGGTGGCGGTGGCGAAGAGAAGTCAGAAGTAAGAAGTCATTAGCCAGTAGAAGATCACACGCAGGCTGGTAGCCTGCGGTCCGACTTCTCGCCCGTTGCTTCCGTCGCGGAAGACGCGACGGGAGCCGGGCTCCGGGGTTGGGTGGTGGCGAGTGACGGTAAGGCAAGCCTGACCGCGGTGCGGGGCGGCGGAGCCGGGGAGAGATTCCGTGGATTGGGGTTGTTATAGATGCAACAGAAAGGTGAGTGTGCTACAATTGGAAATTGGGTCTTAGGTTTTGGGGTTTTGGTGTTAGAGAGGAACCGAACCTAAGAATCACAGAACACAAAAGTTACACAGGAGACAAAACTATTATGAAAGCGGATTGGGAGGTTATAAAGCGGGGGGATGTGATGCCGCAGTATGCGGGGATCTATGTGACGTTGAATCCGAAGGGCGATATTGTGATGTCGCGTTTTACTTGGGAGACGATGGGCGGGCCGGCGGCGTTTTTTATTATGTGGGACGCGCCGAATCAGAGGATCGGGCTGCTGCGGACGGTGCCGGAGAAAAGAGACGCTTATCCGGTGCGGATCGCGAATTCGCGGACGAAGTCGAGGCTGCTCAGGGGGCACAGGCTGTTGAAGGAAAAGCGGATCGAGCTGCCGTATACGGTGCAGTTTAAGGATGCTCGCGTGGATGAGGAAGGCGTGCTGGTGCTTGATCTCAGGACGGCGAAGGAATCGAATCGGGCGAAGAGACATTATCGGAATAGAAGTCAGAATTCAAAAGCCGGAAGTCAGTAGAAGAATGCAGATCAGTGTCCCTGAAAGAGACAAATGTAATAGCGTAGGGTGTAACCCTACGATGCAGGCTGCAAGGATCGCGCTCCCTGAAAGGGAGCAATTGGGCACGCAGAGAGTTCGTCCCCGTCAGGGACGGCATTTCTCGGCGACGAGATCGTAGGGTCGCACCCTGCGCTATTGAAGTTGTCGCCTTCAGCGACGAAGAGCAGGCTGGCAGCCTGCGGTCCGACATCATCGGAAGATCACACGTAAGGATGGCAGCCTGCGGTCCGACTTGTCGCCCGTTGCTCTCGTCGCGGGAAGACCGCGACGACCAGAGAGACGCAGGGGCGGTTATTTTTTGAAGCGGAGTTTGGCGAAGGCTGTGGGGACGTGGAAGTTTGGTTTGGGCGTTTTGGTGGGCCGCCAGGCTAGGTAGCCGCGCGTGGGGCCTGAGCCGACGCAGCGGAAGAGATTGCCGAGCCAGACGGCGCCGTTTTTGGGCGTCGCTCCGAGGGCTGTGAACGGTATCCTGATGGCCATGATGACACGGCCGTTTTCGATGCGGGCGGCTGAGGCCATGCCGGAGCGGTATTCGAGGTCCGTCTTGCGGTCTTTGGGCGTGGCCTCGATGGCGAGGTCGATCCATTCGCCGGTCGGTGCGATCTCGAACTCGAAATACTTGTTGCGGTTGTTCTTGTCGGGTGCGATAAAGATCTCGCAAACGTCGCGGTCCCACAGGCCGACGACCTTCTTGCTGAGATCGGGCTTCGGCGTGACAACGAGCGGTTCGCCCTGCACCGCATCGAAGCGCACATACAACGCCGTGTCAGACCACAGCAGACGCGCTTCGAACGCCCGAGCGTCGGGCGCAGCCTCGCCCGACCAGTATGTCCCGACCTTGACGGGCGACGCATTTTTCCACGCAGCATGGTCGAGCTGGTCAATGGGTATCTCGTGAGCGATGTGTTTGATCGTGACCTGTTCGGTGGATGGCATGACTTCCTGTGAAGCGGCGGTGCCGACCGAGATAAGGACGACGAATGCGACAGCTAGGCTTCGGCAGATCACGCTGTAATTTACCCGACAAGCGCTTCAGGAGCAACCGGTCAGCCCGTATTCAGCACGGTGCGGAACGCCATTTTGGCGAGTTTCCAGGTGCGGTCCCAGTCGATCTTGCCGTCGGGGTCGCGGCCCATGACCTTGTTGACAAAGGCTCGGCGAAAGTCCTTGCCCTCGCGGCGAAGCATGAATTCCTTGGCGTAGGGCTTGGCCGTTTCGAAGAAATTGAACTCCGGATCGGTGATGATGCCGATGCCCTCGAGTGTCATCAGGGCACGCATTATGTATGTAAAATTTGACGGCAGGCGGAATGGATAATCGTAGATCACGTCTGCCAGGTCGTAGGTCAGCTCTTTGAAATTGACGTCTTTGAGCTTCAGGTTGAAATGAAACTCGAACATCCGCTCAACGACCGGTTTAATGGTCGAATGCGGCGTGCCGGGCTTGAGAAAGTCGAGATCGATCAGGTCCTGGGCGATACCGCCGGGGTCTTTGCCCACGACGTGAAAGAACGCGTCGATCATCTTTGCCTGAAGCTCCGGCGTGATCCGGCCGACCATGCCAAAGTCGAAAAAGGCGATGCGGCCGTCCTGCATGATCAGCAGATTGCCCGGATGCGGATCGGCGTGGAAAAAACCGTCCTCGAGCAGCTGCTTGAGGTAAGTCTTTATGAGCAAACGATTTACCTTTGACGGCGAGATGTTGCGGCGGGCCTGTTCCTCGAGGTCGGTGACCTTGGTGCCGTGGATGAATTCCATCGTCAGCACTTTCTTGGTCGTCGCATGCCAATAAATTGCAGGCACGTGAATATTTGACCAGTTCTTGAAATTCTCGCGAAACTGTTCTGCGTTGCGGCCCTCGGCGGCGTAATCCATCTCTTCGTGGATGGTCACGTCAAACTCGCGAAGCATACCCGTCCAGTCGGCGTTCTCGTTAAGCTGCGGAAAGCGTTCGGCAAACTTTGCGACCTTTTTGAGGATGACGATATCGCCGCTGATCGTGGCCTCGAGGTTGGGCCGCTGGACCTTTACGGCGACCTCTTCGCCGGTGTGCAGCCGGGCGCGATAGACCTGTCCGAGCGATGCGGCGGCAACCGGTTCGATCTCGAATTCGGCGTAGGTTTCGTTGATCTTGTTGCCAAGCTCGCGCTCGATGATCGCGAACGCAACATCGTTAGGGAAAGCCGGCACCTGATCGACCAGCGTTCCGAGCTCTTTGACAAAAGGCAGCGGCAGCAGGTCAGCGCGTGTGCCCATCGCCTGGCCGATCTTGATAAAGGTCGGCCCGAGCTTGATGAGTTTCTCCTTGAGCCACACGGCCTGCTTCTCTTGTATCCGCTCACGATTGGTCTCAGATCCAAGAAACAGCCGCCTGAGCAGCCGCATAAATGCCTGTTGAAACCAAAGCCGGACGGCGTAGAGCTTTTCGCCGTAAACGGCAGCCCGCGTCAGGAGCATCGCCCGGCTCAGCCGTTCGCGCCTTACCTTGTGCTGATGCTTCTGATGAATGTCGAGCTGGTCAAGGTACAGGTAAAGCGACAGCATCGCGATGACCCGCGAGATCTGAAAGAGCCGAAGATAGCCGCGAATGCCGTGGGAACGGGCCTCAATACGCGATTCAGCGGCCTGGAGTTTTCGCTCATCAGTGAGAGGCTGATCGGTCGACGGCCTGGTGGCAATAGCCAACTCGCCCGTCGACACGAGAGGCCCCTCGACACGGTGGCCGGACAGTCGATCTTTAAGTGCGGTTTCGCTCATTCTATCGGCGCCCGGCTTTACAGCAGCGCAAGCATGTTCCTTACGCCCTGATGGTGGAAATAGTTCCTTGCGGTCGCCGTGTCTCGCTCGATCTGGGCCTTTAGCTCATCGATGCCGGCGAACTTTCGCTCATCGCGAATTCGATGGAGAAATCGGACCCTGAGAACGTCGCCATAAAGGTCGTCGTCAAAATCGAAGATATACGTCTCGATCGACGGCTCAGTCGTATTCTCGAACGTCGGCCGGACGCCGATATTTGTAATGCTTTTTCGCCAATGGCCGTCGATCAGCGTAGCCGTAGCATAGACACCAAACCGGGGAATGACACGATTGTGCGGCTTAAGATTTGCTGTTGGAAAGCCGATGGTATGGCCGCGGCGCAGCCCTCGAATGACCACGCCCTCGACGCCATACGGCCGGCCGAGCATTCGGCGGGCGAGATTTACACGGCCGTCATCGAGGAGACTTCGTATAGCCGAAGAACTGATCCGTGCTCCGCGAAGCTGCACTTCATCGACCTCGTCCGCCACAAATCCAAGCTCGCTGCTGACGCGACGCAGCAGCTCGATATCGCCGCCGCGGTCTTTGCCAAACGCGAAGCCTTTGCCGAGATAGACCTCTTTCGCATGAAGTCGATCGCGGATGATGTTTGACAAGAAATCCTCGGCGGGCTGGGCAGCAAACTCACGGTCGAACGCCACGACGATCGCTTGCTCGATACCCAGCAGCTCAAGATTTGCCAATCGCTGGTCGAGCGTCTGCAGCAACGGCGGCGCCGATTCGGGATGGAGCACGGTGCGTGGATGCGGGTCAAAGGTGATCGCGGTCGGAACGGCACGGATCTTTTTCGCTCGTTCGACGACCGTTTGCATGATCCTCTGATGCCCGAGATGCAGCCCGTCAAACACGCCGAGCGTAAGCACAGTCGGCTTGGAAACGTTTGCGTTGTCGGTGCCGTGAAAGATCTTCATTTCTCAGGTCTATTTTAGCCGATTCTATCAGGCAGACGCTCTGACTGTCTCTTATTCCCAATGGCCGACGAGCTTTTTCATCTCATCTGACGTCAAGAGCCGGTATGCGGGGCGATTGGCACTCTCGTAGGCCACACTGTGATGGATCGCGGGATAATTCTTAGCTTTCATCTTGGAATCGAGCATTGTCCACGCCTCATGATCGAGATTACCTGCACGATTGTTCTTTAGCCTTCTGCCGAGCTCAAGCCACGAATCGACAAAGGCCGATTGCTCGGTGATGTATGCGCGGCCGCTTG
>CAZMQR010000092.1:0-1091 GCA_964568325.1 uncultured Chloracidobacterium sp.
AGGAAAATGATGCAGGAGACCATGTTCATCGACCCGCAAAGGTGCATCGGCTGTCGGTCGTGCGTGGCGGCCTGCCGCGAATGCGGGACACACAAGGGCTATTCGATGATCTTTGTCGATTATCTCGACCGATCCTCGACAACGGCGACGATGCCGACGATCTGCATGCATTGCAACGAGCCAACCTGTGCGCAGGTGTGCCCGGCCGATGCGATCAAACAGACCGAGGACGGCGTGGTGCTGTCGGCACTCAAACCGCGGTGCCTCGATTGCCGCAACTGCGTGAATGCATGCCCATTCGGCGTGCCGAAATACAATTCGGCAATGCACCTGCAGATGAAGTGTGATATGTGTTTCGACCGCACGAGCGAGGGACTGAAGCCGATGTGCGCCAGCGTCTGTCCGACCGGCGCTCTCACATTCGGCAAATATCAGGACGTTGTGCCGCTGCGGAGGACCAAGCCGGTGAATGTTCATGTTTTCGGCAATCAGAAGGTGGAGACAAAGGTCTTTCTGATGCTGCCGACGGATGAGGAGGCGGTCGAAGTGGACGGGTGCGGAGTCTTTGAAGGGCGAATAGGAGTCGATCCGTCGATCCACGAGTCCTGGATAGACACGCAAGTGGAAGAATCGGATAAGGGCAATGAATTTTAGCTTTGGAACGGAGATATGAGTTCAAATCTGTCAGAGACCATAGACCGCGTCCTCGCTGATGAGACCGATGTGCGGCGTGCCACCGACTCGCATCAGGCCGAGTTCCCGTATAGCCGCGATCAGGAAGCAGAGGTGACGAGACGCGAGTTTTGCAACTTTCTCGTCCTGACATCGACAACGATGTTTGCAGGTGCGGCCGGTTTTTCGGCAAAGGCCATGTACGACGCGGGCGTCGAAAAGCGGTTTGCACCGGTCCCGATAGAGGATTCGGAGACGCTTGCGCCCGGCAGTGCTATGAACTTTACGTATCCGGGCGAGGCCGATACTGCGATCCTGATCCGCTCGCGCGACGGCAGCTATCACGCATTTGGCCAGAAATGCACGCATCTGTCGTGCCCAGTCTACTATTCGAAAGAGCACCAGCGGCTCGAATGTCC
>CAZMQR010000092.1:1191-8392 GCA_964568325.1 uncultured Chloracidobacterium sp.
CGCATCTGTCGTGCCCAGTCTACTATTCGAAAGAGCACCAGCGGCTCGAATGTCCGTGTCACGAGGGCGGATTCAGCGAAAGGACGGGCGAGGTCCTGTATGGCCCACCGCCGAGGCCGCTCGATAAGATCGAGGTCGAGGTGCACAATGGCCGGGTCTTTGCTACCGGCAGAGAGGTGAGAGGCAATGAAAGCTAGCGTCGGCTACAGCCGGGTCAATAGCCCGCAAAATCGGGGCCGGAAAGCGGTTTCGCAGGCGCGGCTCGCCTTGCTCGTGATGATCAACATCGCCCAGATGTGGATCCTGTCGGCTGTTGTCGAGGCTGGCCTCGCCCACGAATTCGATCATCTAATGCCGCTCGTCATCGCGTCCGGTGTGTGCTGGATAGTATCGATCACGATCCTGCTGTGGTGGAAACCTGTGAAGATCAGGCGTTAGATCTCTGACCTCGGTTGCGGCACGGTCACGAAATCAGCACAATTAGACAATGGACCTGGAATCGAACGAGAAGGCCGGTGGGCGCTTGAGGCGAGCCGTCGCGGACCTTTTCCCCGGCTATTTTGCCCTGGTGATGGCCACAGGGATCACATCGATCGCTGCGCATTCGCTCGGAATGCCCGGCATTGCGACAGCATTCGTTTACATCAATGTGGCAGCGTTCGGCGTCTTGTGGGCGATGCTTCTCTTACGGCTTGCGTGGTTCTTTCGGCGTGTTCGCTCAGACCTGGGCGACCATGTTCGAGGGCCGGGGTTCTTTACGGTCGTAGCCGCCGCGTGCGTACTGGGAAGCCAGTTCGTGATCGTTACCGGGCGATTCGAGATCGCGGCCGGGCTGTGGTTCTTCGGCATTCTTTGTTGGCTGGTGATAATGTATGGTTTCTTTACCGCAGTCACCGTCAGGGAAGACAAGCCGGTCCTTCAGAAAGGAATTAATGGGGCCTGGCTGGTCGCGGCGGTCGCGACCCAGTCGATCTCGGTCCTCGGCACATTGTTGGCGAGCTACTTCAACCAATACACCGAGCAGATACTGTTCTTTACACTCTGCATGTTCCTGATCGGCTGCATGCTGTATCTGATGCTGATCACGCTGATCTTTTACCGGTTCACGTTCCTGGATATCACCCGCGAGACCTTGACGCCGCCGTACTGGATCAACATGGGAGCGGTTGCTATTACGACGCTCGCCGGGGCACGATTGATGCTTGCTGCCGGCGAATGGCAATTCCTGAGCGAGATCCGGCCATTCCTTGTCGGATTTACGTTATTCTTTTGGGCGTCGGGAACATGGTGGATACCATTACTCCTAATTCTCGGCATCTGGCGACACGTCTATAAGCGGCTGCCGCTCAGTTACGATCCGCAATACTGGAGCATGGTCTTCCCGCTGGGAATGTATACGGCCTGCACATTTCAGCTTGCCAAGGCCCTGCCATTTCAGCCACTGCTCGTTATACCGAAAATATTTGTATTTTTGGCCCTCGCCGCATGGACAGCAGCATTTCTCGGAATGATCTACAGCTTTGTGCCGCGGCGAGAACGATCCTAAAGCCTACGTCACGGCGCCGCCGTCCACGATGACAACCTCGCCGTTCATAAAGCTGTTACGGTCGGAGACGAGGAACGCGGCGTATTCGGCCAGTTCTTTTGGGATGCCGGAACGCCCTTTTGATACCCAAAATTCATGTATCTGAAGTAGGCGGTCGGGCAGGGTGTTGCCGAGGTCAGTGTCGAAGATACCGGCGGCGATGGCGTTTACGGAAACGCCAAAATTTGCCGCTTCACGGGAAAGGCATTTGGTGAATCCGATCATTGCGGCCTTTGACGTGGCGTAGTGGACGGATGTCGGCAGGCTGCGTATGGCGCCGACAGATGTGATGTTGAGTATATGCCCGCGCCGCTCACGGATCATTTGCTTATAGAACGGCTTTGTGACCGCAAACAGGCTGCCGACATTGGTATCAACGACCCAATCCCACGATCGGTCTGTCGTTGTGGCAAAGTTGTCAGGCTTGTTAACGGCTGCGTTGTTTACAAGAATGTCGATCGGGCCCCAGGCATCCTTGATCTCGCGTGCGACGTGCTTCATGCCGTATCGGTCGGTCACTGAGACCTTGAAGGACAGGGCTCGACGGCCATGAGACTCGATGGTGCGTTTTGTCGCCTCAGCGCGCTCGTCGCTTGAATGATAATTGAACGCCACGTCAGCGCCTTCGCGGGCAAAAACATCGCACATCGCAGCACCAAGTCCGCGCGTGCCGCCGGACACAAATGCCAGCTTACCTTCCAGAAGTAGGCTCATAAATGGAGTAGTCGGAATTCAGAAGTCGGAATTCAGAAGCAAGAATGCCGAATGTAACCTGAAAACGAAAGTCTATTCTCCACTTTCCACTTTCCACTATCAACTTTCAGTTGTTATTTAGGCAGCGGCGCGGACGGGTTCGGCCTGCGCGTGCGGCCAGAGAGCGTTGATCTCGCGGATGATATGCTCGGTCGAATTCGGCATTGCCAGGCCGCTGGTCGCGGCTTTCATTTGCAGATATCGAGTATTGTCGCTGACAAGGTTGCGGATCGTCGGGACGATATCCGTAGTCTTTTTGAGCAGCACTCCCGCGCCCTTTGTCTCGATCAGACGAACGGTGCCTGCCTCTTGCGGCATCGGCGGCGTTGTCGCATCAGCGATGATCGGCAGCCGACAGGCGAGGGCCTCAAATGTAGTAAGGCCGCCGAGTTTTGAAACCATAACGTTCGCCGATTGCATCAGTTTCTCAATCTCGTCGGAATAACCGATGACCTTGACAGGGAATTTGGCAGATTTTGCGATCTGCTCGGCTTCGGCCCTCAGTTCGTCATTCTTTCCCGCGAGAAAGATCGCCTGAACATCCAATTCGCCTCGAACCAACTCGCGAAAGATCTGCGGCACATTACCGCCGCCGATCCAGCCGGCGTTGACGAATACCGTAAATTTCTCAGGGTCGAGCCCATAGGCACGACGAGCGTTTTGGGCGTCTGCCTCGTCGAGCTCGTGAAATTTCGGATGCACCGGCATGCCTGAGACCTTGATCTTGTCAGAACCGATCCCGTAGTCGATCAACTGTTGGCGAGCCTCGTCATTGGCGACGAGATACAGCGAGACATCATCACAGGCCCAGCCCTTCCAAAATCCGTAACATGGATCAGTCACAACAGTTACGAGTGGAACCTGATGTGATAGATTAAGTTCACGCAAGACCTTAGCGACGAAATGTTGAGTCAACGGATGGACGCTGACAACGATATGTGGGCACCACTTTTCAAACACATCACGGGCGTATCCAAAGCAGCGCTTGTGAAAGAACTCGCGCGTCTCGGGGCGGATCTTATTCACCGCCCAATAAAGATATTTCATCCAACCCTGCTTATGCCGTAGGAGCCAGTTGTAGATTTTTACGAGCCTTTCGGTAATGTGGTGCGAGTCCTCGACCGCGCGGATCGTCCTTACGGCAGCCGATTCACCTTTCCAAAATCGCTCAAGCCCCTCGGTGATGGCGACCGCAGCCGACCGATGCCCGCCGCCGGTGTCGGAGGAGATAATGAGTATTTTAGGATTATTTGAGGACACTTAGATGTCGATCTTCGTCGGAAAGTCCGGAAACAGGAGCGAAGTCTCGACCGATCCGTCATGGTCATAGAACGTGATATTCCCGTATTCATCACAAAACCAGAACTCATGAGCTCCTTGTTCAAAGTAGAGATCCCGCTTCTGATTCATTTCGGCAGCGGTGTTACTCATCGACGCAACTTCAACGCAAAGTTCCGGTGCTACAACAGCCTCGACGTTTCCTTTCTGGTCTTGCCACCGATCGCCGGAAAACCAGGCTACATCGGCGACCTTTGTACCTTTTTGGGTCCAAATGGCGCATTCCATCAGCACTATGCCGTCATCACGAAACTCTTTCAGAATATGACCGATCTCGCCTTGATAGGCCGAGTGAGACAGCTTTACCGGATTCATAATTATCTGGCCAAACTCGTTCGTTTCGATCTTGAAGGGCAGATCGCGAAGGTTCGGGTCTTCAGTGATCGTTTTCCAGTCCATGGTCCTTACGCTTTCAGCGCAACCTCTCGTCCGGTGATAAATCCCGCGCTTTTTGCCGCCTTTTTCATCTCGCTCTCGAGTTTCTTGATCTTGACGAGATGCTTGACATTGAACGGCAGCGACGGATAGAAGCAATTTGATTCGTGTGTGCAGTGACAGCCTGCTCCGGCCTCTTTGCGGCGCGCTTTCATCAGATCGGTATTCCACGCGGACTGGAAGTTCCAGTCGTAGTCACGCAGGTTGAGCACGTCGGCCTTGTTCTCGCAGGACGAAAGGGCTCCGTTGTCATAGATCACGGCACCGGCCGAACCGGCGTAACATTTGAGCTGAGCGCGGTTCTCTTCTTTAGTTTTGGCTATCACACCGTGCATGTAGATATCGACCGCGGCCTTAAAAAAGCCGCCTTTCCCGCCGTAATTGTTCTTTAAGGCAGCACTTTTCGTGTCCTCGAGGATCATGTCCGACAGGCGGGCATACATCTGGTGGTCAAAGTCCAATTCCTTTGGATCGGCCGATGGCGGGCGAATGTAATTGATGTTGACCTTGTCCGGTTTTAGGTCGTATTTGAGGAAATCGTACCAGTCAAAGATCGTGTCCTGATTAGAATTCATCACACAGGTGCAGGTCTGAATGTCGAGCTGCGGATACTGCTCGCGTTTCATCTGCTGAAGTGTGCGGGCCGTATGGATGGCCTTGTCCCAACTGCCTTCCTTGCGGCGGATCTTTTCGTGGGCGTCCTTCATTCCGTCGATGCCTAGTGCGACGCTGACGTTTAGCTTCGGGCACTCGTCCATGATCCGTGCCACATCGGGGAAGATGCGCGGGTGTATCTGGCCGTTAGACATCAGATATACGGAATCGAGCTTGTTGTTCTCGTAGAAAGCCCGGACGATCTCGGGCAGGTCCTTTCTGGTAAACGGCTCACCGCCCGCGAGCACCAGAACGCCGAGATTTCCCCCAAGAGATTCGGAGATGCGGGCGATCTCGTCGGCCTTCATCTGAAGCTTTTTACGCGGCCTATCGTCGAGCTCGTCGGTGAAGAAGCAATGCGTGCATCGCATGTCGCACACGCTTGTTACGAGTATATTCAGGAACACCGGCGATATCGTGCGGCCCGTCACCAGGCTGGCGTATCGCTTAAAGATCTCTTTTGTCGCAAAATCCATTACTATTGCCCCGCACGGTGGCGAATCTGCCTGGATGCAGGTGCACCAATCCGAGTTTAACTCTATCGCAATCAGCGAATTTTCGCCAATACTTGTATCTAGTAAACTGTAGCTATGCTCCGTCGCGTCTATCTCGATAACAGCGCCACGACGCCGCTCGATCCGGCGGTCGTTGACGCGATGATGCCGTATCTCACCGAGCATTTCGGCAACCCGTCGAGCATTCACTACTTCGGCCAACAAGCACGTGCGGCCGTGGACAAGGCACGGCATCAGGTGGCGGGCCTGATCGGCGCGCGTCCGAATGAGATCGTCTTTACCTCGGGCGGCACAGAGGCCGATAACCTCGCTATCCGCGGCCTCGCCGAGTCAAATGCAAGTCACGGCCGCCACGTGATCGCCTCGGTGATCGAGCATCCGGCCGTCCGTGGTGCCTGCGACGAACTCGGAAAGCGCGGTTTTGAGGTCACCTATTTGCCGGTAGGTGAGAATGGGATCGTAAAGATAGGCGCACTCAGAGACGCGATTCGTCCCGATACGCTCCTGGTGAGCGTGATGACGGCTAACAACGAGATCGGCACGCTGCAGCCCGCTGTGGAGATAGGGCGTCTGGTGCGTGAACGTCGCGATGCCGGACAGAAGATATGGTTTCACACTGATGCGGTTCAGGCCGCCGGCAAGATGGTCTTGAACGTCGATCAACTCGGCTGCGACCTGCTGACAATCTCGGCACACAAGATCCACGGACCCAAGGGAAGCGGCGCTCTCTATCTGCGGCGCGGCGTGCGGATAACCCCGCAGAATCTAGGCGGCCACCAGGAACGCGAGCGTCGCGGCGGGACTGAGCCGGTGGCCCTGATCGTGGGGTTCGGCGAGGCCTGCGATATCGCGGGAGCTGTTTTGGACGAATCGGTGGAAACTCTGGCAGCACTGCGCGACGAGTTAGAACGACGGATCGCTCAAGCTATTCCGAATACGGTCTTCAATGGCGACCGCTCAGCCAGATTGCCCAATATCACGAATCTTTCCTTCCGGGGAATTGAGGGCGAAGGGCTGCTCATCAATCTGGACATGAACGGTATCGCCGTCTCGACCGGCTCGGCCTGTTCATCCGGAACCCTTGAGCCGTCGCCTGTGATCAGGGCATTAGGCCGCGAGGATGGTGAGGCTCGGAGCGCCGTGAGATTCAGCCTGGGTCGGTTCAACACAATTGAGGATATTGACCGTTTGATGGAGGTGCTGCCGTCGGCGGTTGAGAATCTTCGTGGGTTGGCGGTTCAGCGATAGTAAAAGGAAACAGCCGGCCGGTTTCCCGACGCGGCTGTTTGTTTTCCTCCCGGGTTGGAAGTCAAGAACTAGTCGCCAACAATGATGCCGTCACGCTCGGTCGAGGTGCAGCCTGAGCCCGTCGTGTTGATCGAGACGCCCGTCAGCCCCGCAACGATGATGCCGATAACGTCCTTGCCCGCTACGATGATGCCGTCGCGGCCCGCTACGATAATGCCGTCCCGCGATGTCGGGCAACCTGTCGAGGTCGTGCCCTTGTCGCCTACGATGATGCCGCCATTTGCAAATGTGCTGCCGGCCAAAACCACTGCCAATCCGATCGTCGAAAGTACCTTTTTCATTTCTTTTCTCCTAAAAAGTATTTTTAGTCCGGAGCTCATCAGCTTCGTTCTGCCCTCTTTATTACAACCCGCGTGCCAAAGCGGCGAACGATCCATCGGATTTTCTTAAAGTGTTGTAACTCAACGGGTTATGCGCGTCCGTGGGGAGAATTTCACCGGCAATCCGAAAAGGCAGAATGTGTATACTGATGTAACAAAGCCTTACCGTCGTCGCCCTAAACCTCGCTAACTCAGGTATTTGGAGTATTGCATACGATATATACACTTTCTGACTGTATAATTCGTATACATTTACATGTTCGCGGGGGCATTTTTTCCTTTGTTATAGCGCA
>CAZMQR010000093.1:0-8343 GCA_964568325.1 uncultured Chloracidobacterium sp.
GCTGAAAGGCGTTCAAGGCCAAATTCCTCCTCGGCAAGATTATTTGCTTCCGAAACACCGTCAGAGTAGATAACCAGCGCATCGCCCTTGCCAAGGGCGACAGTGCCCGCCTCATATTCGGAAAACGGCATTATTCCCAGTGGGAGGCCGCCGGATTCAAGCTGTTCGATCGTGCCGTCGGCGCGGCCAAGAACGGGTGGGTTGTGTCCCGCATTTATGAACCGAAGCTCGCCGCTTGCCGGATCGAGTTCGGCGATAAACAGCGTTACGAAGCGATTGGCCGGCGTATTCTCAGCCAGATATTCGTTGACCGCAACGACAGTCTCATCGAGCGAACTTTTAGCCGCGATCTGGGCGTGGATAGCGGCGTGAAGGCTTGACATCAGGAGGGCCGCGCCCGTTCCTTTACCGGAGACGTCGCCCAATGCGACAAGGACCTTGCCGTCACCGCGCTCGATAAAGTCGTAATAGTCGCCGCCGATCTCATAACACGAGAATGAGATGCCCTGAAACTCGTAGCCCGCGACAGACGGCGGGCCCGATGGCTGAAACCGCTGTTGGATCTCGGTAGCGAGTTCGAGTTCGCGCTCCATTCGCTCGCGGTTCATCCTCTCTTCGAGAAGGCTGGCGTTCTCGACGCGTATCGAGGCTACTGAGGCCAGCGTCGTAAGTATATCGAGGTGGTCGCTCGTAAACGTGGCTTCGTTCGTTGGCGAATCGGCATAGATCAGACCGAAGACATGGCGTTCGTCAACGCTAAGCGGGACAGCGAGCACGGAACGGATGCCTTGAAGAACGATCGTTTGTGAGGCGAAGCGCGGATCGTGCTGGGCGTCAGACGTGAGGACGGACTTGCCGTTCTCCATGACCTCGGTCATGATCGCCCGGCTTAGACGCACCTCCTCAATGGGGTCGTCCTTGCCGCGCAGGCGGGCCACCTTGATCTCCATTTCGGAGACGGCCTTTTCGTCGCGGAGCATGATGATCACGCGCTCGGCGGGCACGGCTTCGAACACAAGCGACGCGACTTGGTCCAGCGTCTCGTCGAGGCCGCTGGATGACAACAGAGCGACGCCAACCTTGCTGATGATCCCCATCAAGTCGGCACGGCTGGTGACAGATGCGTCGAGTATCTCCGCCGTGGGATTTCGAACGCCGCTGAGTGCGATGGTCTTAGAGGGATCGAGTTGGTCCGTCGTGTCGGCGATGAGCGTCGAGCTAATACTGCGGCGGACATCGCCGTCTTCGAATCTTATCTTGGTCTCGCCGATCTGTATCTCGCCACCGTTAAAGATCGGCTGTGCCGCGGCGACGACTGCACCCTCATATCGCGTTCCGTTAGCCGAACCGAGGTCGTGGAGCCAAAATGAATCGCCCTCCTGCCGGACCTCAGCGTGAAGACGTGACGCGAAGGCATCCGGTATGCATACATCGCTCCGAGCCGAACGGCCTATCGTCGTTCGGAGTCGCGAGAGCGGGAATCGGTCGGTCGCTCCATTTGGATGTGTGACCAAAAGATCAGCCATGAGAACAATTATAGTTTCCTTTTACGGGCTTGAACAACAATGGTCCCTGCCACCATGTCGTGAAGTGTCCGGCCGGTCGAATTAAAGGCCGCAACAACGAAACCTATCCCAAGTGTCGCGCAGGTCAAGAAATAGCCAACCAGATTCCGCTTGATGATCGTTGCAAGGTCGATCGCCGTGCCGTCAAACCTAACGATCGTCAGGCCGGTGAGCATCTTGCCGAGAGTGCGGCCCGCGAGCAATGGTAGCAGCACGAGATCTACGACAAAAACGACGATGATAAGGAACCAGACCAGCCCGCCCGGCGCAGCGTTCGAGGAGGTATCGCTCACAAGCCGGCCCCACACGAGCCATAGGACCGGAATCGCCAGTAGCAGAATATAGTCCAGAAAAAGAGCAGCGCACCGTAGTGAGAACGACGCCCGCAGATCTGACGGTGCGAAATCAACGACTTTCTCGCGTCTTCCCGAGGGAGCCGTCGTTAGAGTTGACGCCATACGTTAAGTCTATCCAAAAACAAAATGCAGTGTCGTGTCGCCCATTCTCAGGCGGTCGCCGCTTACGAGCGAATGTGGCCGATGCGGCTCCAAGCGAATGCCGTCCGACGCGGCCCCGAGCAATATCGTGCCATTTGACGAGCCGAGATCCTCGACCATAAAAGCTGCGCCGTCACGCCAAATTCTAGCGTGCCGGCGCGATATCTTGGTCTGCGGGTCAAAACGCGAGAGGTCGACCTCGGGAAAGATATTTGACATCGGATCGCGCCGTCCTACGAGATTCTCAGGCTTCTCGAGTGAAAAGATCGGCGCACTCAGTTCGCTGGTCCCTTCGATCAGAAGTTTCGCGGTCGGTGACGCCGGCCTTGACGAATAGACCTCGCCGTGGACGCCCTGCTGTCCGATAGGCTGCTTTGCGCCGCAAAAGGCGCAGAACATATCACTGGCGACGATCCGCTGTCCGCAGAAACCGCAAAAGACGGTCTGATTTGCCAGGCTGACCGCTTCCGGCGCCTCAGAGACGCCATAGGTCACCGTTCCGGCCGCGAGATTTTCCAAATGCTCCATTAGCGTCCGGCGCATTTCATCGGCCGTGGCGAATCGATTCTCGGCGCGGTATTCGACGGAACGCATCAGGATCCATTCCATCTGGTCGGAAAGCTGCGGATTTATCTGACGAGGCCGCGGGTTCTTTTGGAAATCAAATATCAGCAGCGGATTATTCTGCGGGTCGGCCCCCGTCAGGAGATGGAACATCGTCGAACCGAGGCTATAGATGTCCGAGCGAGGTTCGACCTGGCCGGAGAACAGTTCTGGCGGCGCGTAGCCCATAGTGCCGACTGCCGTGACGCCTTTCTCCTGCCGCTGGTCGATCGATCTCGCTATCCCGAAATCGATAAGCATTATCCGCTCCGTCTTGCCATCGATCATCAGGTTTGAAGGCTTGAGGTCGCGATAGACGATCGTCGCAGGGAGCCCGTGCAGATAAGTCAGGACGTCGGCGACCTGCGCGGCCCATTCGGTAACGGTGCGCTCATCCATTCGTCCTCCCGGCGTGGCTCTCAGCTTCGCGGCCAGATCGCCGCCGGCGATGTATTTCATGACGAGATAGAATCGGGCTTCGGCCTCGTCGTAGAAATAATCGTAGATCGTAGGTATCGCGGGATGATCGAGCGTCGATAGGATCATCGATTCGCGTTTGAAATCCTCGATCGCCTTGAGCTGCTGCTCTTCCTCGATGCTGGCCTGGACCATTTCCTTAACGGCGCGTTCCACGCCGCCAAGATTCTTGTCCGTCGCGAGATAGACGGCACCCATGCCGCCGCCGCCGATCTTCTTTACGATCGAGTAGCGAGCGTTGAGCAGTGTCCCCTCGGCTAAAGGCTTAAGCCCCGGCCCTTTGCTGGTTGTCGCCGTTTGATTGGTCGCGGGATAGTCCGACGGAGGATCGGCCTCACCGCCGGTGCCCGACGGCTCATCCGTGCCGACCGAAACCTCCGAGACAGGCGGTGTAAGCGGCTCGGACGGCTGGCCCATCGGGATCGCGCTATCCGAGCATGCCGCGCAATGCTCTTGCTCGTCGGCTACTTCAACTCCGCATTTTTGACACGATGCCATTTACGTTCAGCTAATCTGGAACCGCAGGAAGGTCTTGCCGACGATCACTTCGTCGCCGTCCGCGAGCGGTTGAGGGCTTCCGGGCAGCAGCCGTCGGCCGCGATTCACATAGGTGCCGTTCGTCGAACCGAGGTCCTCGATCATATACGACGCACCGCTGCGTATGATCCGCGCGTGGCGACGAGAGACCTTGGCGTCCGAGTCGAACGCATCAAGGTCAACGTCGGGGAAGATGCCGTTATCGGCGTCCCAGCGGCCGATGATCGATTCCTCATTACTGAGGCGAAACTCGGTGCCCGGGCCGTCGCCGCGCTCGATCACAAGGCGTGAATGGGCGGCCCCGCCCGCTGTTGCCGTCTCCGGTGGCGTTGCGACGACGCTTTCTATCGTATGAAACTCAGGGGCGCCGAATGACGTCACGTTGTCCTGGCGCACCGGCGGTTGCGGAGCGGGCGGAACATAGGCCGGCGCGGGCGGTTCGGGCGCAGGTTCAAAATGGGCGGCCAGGCGCTCGCCGCATTCGTCGCAAAAGCGCGACGTGTCAAGATTCGAGGTTCGGCATCTGGGGCAAACGATCATTACTATTCGCGTGGAACGGTCTCCGACACCGAAATGTTCGAAGATATCGCGATATTTTACCGCTTTCACCCTTTATGGCAAAGCGATAGCGTGCCAAACTAGCTGTTCGGCCCGCGAATGTTTGACGGGCGGCCGTCGGCGTCAGTTTTTTGAAACAATGGCAAAAAGGCAGTCGTAATAACGGGTTTGATACGCCAGGGGCCCTCGATCTTGTTTTGGATGGATCGTCTCGTGCCCAATTTCCGAGGAACTTAATCTATGGCCTTAAGCAAGAAGACCAAGATCATCGGCGGCATTGTTGTCGCTGCCTTGTTAGTGATCATCGTGGTTGGCAGTATTCTCGCCTCGCGGACCGACACGCCGGAAGTGACCATCGTGAAGGTCGAGACTCGCCCTCAACTGCGCTCCAGCGTGACCGCTTCGGGCGAGGTCCGGCCGATCCAATTCATGAATCTCACCAGCGAGGTGCAGGGCCGCATCGAGGAGATCTACGTCAAGGAAGGCGATCAGGTCACCAAGGGCCAGCCGCTCGTGCGGCTTGACCCGAATCAACTGCAATCGAATACCGATGCGCAGCTTGCGGCCTTTCAGGGCGCGCAGGATGACGTTCGGGTCTCGCAGTCGCAGGTTGCGGCCGCGCAAAATAATCTCGCACAGGCGCAGCAGCAATTGAATACCGCGCAGGTGGCCGTGGATTCTGCTCGCCAGGGCGTCGTGACGGCTCAGGCTGATGTTGACCGTGCACAGATCGAACTGAATGCGGCAAATCGCGAGTTGACGCGCAATCAGCAGCTGCTTGAGAACGGCGTCATCTCGCGTCAGCTTTATGATGAATCAAAGGACCGCGTCGAGAATGCGAAGGCGTCGCTCAACACCGCGCGTTCCAATCTCAATGCTCGCCAGCTTGGCGTCAAGGACGCGCAGACGCGTGTTGCGCAGCAGCAGGTTGCCGTGCGCGATTCGCGACGTGCGGTCGATACTGCCAATCTGAGCGTCGGTTCGAGCCAATCGCGTGCGCAGCAGCAGGCGGCCGTGCTCCGTGGACAGAGAAATCAGCGTGATAAGACGCTGCAGGTCGCCCCGATCAACGGTGTGATCGCGGAAATTCCTTCCAAGGTCGGCACCTTCGCCGTTGCCGGCCTATCGACGACGGCGCTGCTCACGATCGCGGATATGTCGGCGATCAACGTCGAGGTAAAGGTTGACGAGACGTCGATCGACCAGGTTGAGGTCGGGCAGCAGGCGAAGATCAAGGTCGATGCCTTTGGTGATAAAGAGATCATTGGCGAAGTGACGCAAAAGACGCCTCTCGCCGTCGGTAAATCGCAGACGAGCGGCGGCCTCTCGACAAACATCAACGTCCAGGAAGCGAAGGAATTCCGGGTCGTCATCGAGCTAAAGGGCCTCAACGACGAGATACGCAACGGCCTGCGTCCCGGAATGAGTGCGACGGCCGAGATCACGACAAAAACGGTCGAGAATGTGATCGCCGTGCCGCTGCAGGCCGTGATCGAGAAGAAGCCCGAGGCAGGCGGCACGCCGACGCCGGACCTTAACGGCAGCGCTCCCGAGCCGGCCGACAAGCCAAAGACTATCACCGGCGTGTATATCCTCGACGGCAACAAGGCGAAGTTCGTAGAGGTCGTGACGGGCATCATCGGCGAGTCTGACCGTCAGATCACAAGCGGCCTCAAGGAGGGCGACGAGGTGATCACGGGCCCGAGCCGCGTGCTAAACACGCTCAAGGACGGCGCGGCCGTCAAAAAGACGACCAAGAAGGACGGCGACAACTCAAACAAAAGCTAAATGAGAAATGAAAAGTGAGATATTAGAACTGAGATCGGAAGGGCGTGTCTGATTCACACTTCTGATCTCTCATATCTCACTTCTCACCTTCTTTAACATGTACAAGTTCATGGAAGACGAGAACGGACTGCCCGAGCAGAACGGCAAAGCGCCCGCCGGCGACGCGCTCATTCGGATGGAGAACATCTGGAAGACCTACCAGATGGGCACCGAAGAGCTGCACGCGCTTCGGGATGTGTCGTTTGAGGTCAAGCGTAACGAATACCTCGCGATCATCGGCCCGTCCGGCTCCGGCAAGTCCACGCTGATGAATCTTATCGGTTGTCTCGATTCGCCGACAAAGGGCGACTACTGGATCAACGGCAATCTCGTCTCCGACATGACCGACGACGAGCTCGCCCACATCCGCAACAAAGAGGTCGGCTTCGTCTTTCAGACATTTAATCTGCTGGCCCGTGCAACGGCCCTGCATAATGTCGAACTGCCGCTGATCTATGCCGGAATGCGTGCCGGCGAACGTCATGACAAGGCGCAGGCGGCGCTCGCATCGGTCGAGCTTGGCGACCGCGTGATGCATCGCCCTAACGAACTCTCAGGCGGCCAGCGGCAGCGCGTCGCCATCGCCCGCGCTCTTGTCAATCATCCGTCGATCCTGCTCGCCGACGAGCCGACCGGCGCTCTCGATTCAAAAACGAGCATCGAGATCATGCATCTCTTCGAAAAGCTCCACGAAGAGGGCAACACCATCATCCTCGTCACCCACGAACACGACATCGCCGAACGCGCCCACCGCGTGATCACCATCATGGACGGCAAGATCAACTCCGACGAACGCATAAAGTAGCCCGCACGTAAGCAAGAGAGCGTCCACCGAAACGCCAAGAGGCCGCGTCAGCGGCCCTTTCCTTCCCTTGTTCCCTTGTCCCTCGTCCCTCGTCCCTCATCCCTTATCTCACGGATTCACCGTCACGAGGGCGATGTCTGACGGCAGGCCGTAATTGGCGTTGCTGCGTCGCAGTTGGACGTAAACCTGGAGCGCGACCGGTGCGGGCGTTTCGCCGCCGGGATTGTAGGTAAAGTCCGCTGACTTGCCCGTGGCCGTGCCGTGGAGCTGAAAGTTCTCGAGCCCGCCGGGTTTTACCCAGACCTGCCATTGGTCGGCGTCGCGTCGGCCCGAGACGACGCACGAGAACAGATAATCGTGCACGGAGGCTGTCAGTTTGATGGTCGGTTTGACGTCGCCCTCGCCTATTCCCTGGCTCGACTGCGGGTTGATGCCGAGCAGATCGCCCATCTCGGGCGTAAAGACGGCGGCCGCGCGGATGCGCTTCACATAGCCGTCCAAACGCTCGAATATGCCCGCGGGGCGGTTGTTTGGCGTGTCCGTAAAGCTCGCCACGGGGAATGTCGGCTGCGGATCGCCGACATCGCCCTCGCACAGTGACCGCCGAAACTGCCTCAGCGACGCCGAGAATGCGTCCAGCTCAAACGTCGTCGCCACTATCGACTGAAAATCGCCGTTGTCCTCGCTGATCGCCGTCACCTCGCCCGCCGAAAACCCCAGCGACGTCGCAAACGGCTGAAACTGCTCCATAAAATTATTGAACCACGCCGCCTGCTCCGCCAAACTCGTCGGAAACCATGTCTGACTCAATTTCATCTTCTGCTCCTTCTAGATCGGATTTTGATCGCGGGCACGGCGACTTTATCGATATACCTGACAAGAGCGCACACGCGCCCGCGCTTTTGCTCGGCAGCATGTTATCGGTAGGGAATTGTGAGAGAGGATGCCGTGCTCAAGGCCAGGTTTCGTGGCCAACAGCGTCCTCACGAACGCCTCCCGCCGAAACCTGCTTCTGAGCGCGATTATGTTAAGCGAAATCTGCCTGATAACGCAAGCGCATTTCGCGTGTTCGGCGGCCGGCGGCGACGATCTGGTCGTCAGCGCGGCGACAACGTGCGATATTTCCAAGATCAACGCCGATATCAGCCCGATAGCGCGCTATATCAGCAGAATACCGTGCGTTATCACGGTAATATCAGTCAATATTTCCAAAATAACGTGCCTCATTTCTCAAATAACATGCCTAATTTCTCAAATAACGGGCCTCATTTCCCGAATGACGGCCTTCATTTCCAAAATGATCGGCTCTATTTCTGAAATAACGGGCTTCACCGAAGAAATGAGAGGCTCGAACGCAGCCCGCCCGTTCGATGCGGGCCCGTGTTTATTGGCTATCAAGCTCGATCGGGCAGCAAATCGGTCGTTTCCGCCTGTGCCGTCACGCCGGCGCGGCGTGCCGGCGAGATTTATCGCC
>CAZMQR010000094.1:0-8280 GCA_964568325.1 uncultured Chloracidobacterium sp.
CCGGCGTCTTTGGCCCTACATCGATCAGCGTCAGCGGATCTTCTTTTATGAGATAAACATTTACGTCGCCGACATAGAACGGCGTCGGTATGGCGAGCGGGATGATCTTCATTAAGAAGATATTAGCCACGAATCGTATTAATTACACTAATCAGAGTGGATATTTGCTCAATTCGTTCAATTTGCGCAAAAAGTCCCGTGTTTTTGCTTGCCTAAAGCCGCGTTTTGGGTTACAAATTTCAACAGTAATCAGTTCCGAATAATTATCTGCCGGACATAGTCCTTAGGTTGTTTGACACGACACCGGGAAAACGCCTCAATCTGGCGCCCCGCAACGTGTCCTCGAAGCACCGAGAGATTTCCCTTATCCGGCGACCATACTGTAGGTAAAGGAGACCAACAATGAGAGTATTCACGTCTGAGCTTAAACGCGTGGCCGCAGGGATGGCGATGTGCCTCGCGACGGCCCTGGTGTTCAGCTTTTCAGCGCTTGCACAGTCGCAGGCAAATTCAGCCGACCTCGCGGGCACCGTCACCGATCCGACCGGCGCCGTCGTGTCAGGAGCGAGCGTTACGGCCCGCCTCAGAGGCGCGGGCGTGACTCGAACGGTCACGACCGACGGACAGGGAAGCTACACGATGATCGGCCTGCCGCCCGGCGAATATGAAGTGACCGCTGAGGCCGCGACGTTCAAAAAGAGCGTCATCTCAGGCATCAGGCTCACGGTCGGCCAGAGCGCCGAGCTCGCGATCAAGCTCGAGATCGGTGAGGCCTCGGCGACGGTCAACGTCTCGGGCGACGACGTTCAGCTTATCGAGCCGACCAAGACGAATATCTCCAATACCATCGACCAGGCCCGCATCAATAATCTGCCGATCAATGAACGAAGCGCCACGGGCTTTGCCCTGACGATCTCGACCGTCGGCCGCGACAACGGCCGCCCGATCGGCCCTGCACCGACGTCGGGACTCAACATCGGCGGCCAGCGCGGCCGTTCGACACTTGTGCAGGTTGACGGTGCGGACTTTACCGATAATTCGATCAACGCCGCCCGCTCGACCGTCTCGCAGGAGGCCGTTCAGGAGTATCAGGTCACGACAAACAGCTACATGCCCGAGTTTGGCCGTGCGACCGGCGGCATCGTCAATGTCGTCACACGCCGCGGCACTGACGATTTTCACGGCAGCGTCTTTGGCTTTTTCCGGCACAAATCCATCCAGGCCAAGAACGCCCTTGCGCCGATCATTGACGGCGATCCCAGCATAAAGCCGCCCTACAAACGCGGCCAGTACGGTTGGACATTTGGCGGCCCGCTAAAGCGGGGCAAGACATTCTTCTTTATGTCGTGGGAGCAGCGCAAGCGTCGCGAATCCGGCTTCTTTACCGGCGACATCTTTGGCCGCGATGCCAGCGGCTCGGCCACGGGCAGCGTCATGATAGGCCCGATACCGGGCTTTATGCCGATCGCGCAGACATTTACTAACCTTACGCCCGCACAGATCGCCTATATCCAGGCGGCCGTCGGCAGCGGCAACGCCGGCCAGGTCGGCCGGGGCCTCGTCTATGCACACATGGCGTCGGCCGGCGGCCAGACGGCACTCAACGGAGCGAGCACGCTGACCAATTTTGTTCCCGGCATCGGCATCCCGCTCGGTTCGGTCATCGGCCCGCGGTTCATCCTTTCGGGTGCTCCGGTCCCGCTTACGACCGATTCCGAGGGACGGCTCATAGCCTTTAGGCCGCTCAGCGGCCTCGCTCGTGTCTTCCCGATCTCCGAGGACTCGACCTATTCGTCCTTGAGGGTCGATCACGCATTTAACTCGAGCAATCAGCTCTCTGTCCGCCTCGGCTACAATCCGATCAACATCACCGGCGTTCAGGACGAATCGCAGAACCAGACCGTCGGCCAGAATGATTTTTCGCGGACCGGCATTACCGAGGTCGAGGACATTTCGGTCGGCACTTCGCTGACGAGCGTCCTGACAAACAGCATTCTCAATGAGGCGTTCTACAATTACGGTCGCCGCCAGGCGTCGTTCCAGTCGGCAGTTCCGAGCGTCGCGCATCAGATCTCGGGCACGGCCTTTATGGGCTCAAATCCATTCTCGCCCGTATTCAGGACCGAGACGCGCCACCAGATCCGCGACAATATGACGATCGTCAAGGGCGCACACACGTTCAAGTTCGGCGGCGACCTCAACTGGGTCAGCGGCAATGCGAGGTTTGAGCTCAACTTCCCGGCGCTCTTTAATTTTGGCTCACAGGCCGGTGGCTTGCTCGTTTCGGTGCCAAACAATCCGCTGGCACCGCCGAGCCCGGCCAATCCGGCAATTGCGTGCGACAACGCAGCCCTTGCTCAACGCTGCCCGGCCCTCACGGCGGTGCAGGCATACGGCCTCGGATTCCCGGCGGCGTTCATTCAGGGCTTTGGCGACCCGAATAGCACGCTCAGCAATAAGCCGGTCGCATTCTTTGCACAAGATACGTGGAAGATCGCTCGTCGATTTACGATCAACTACGGTTTCCGTTACGACTACGAGTTTACCAACCAGTATTCACCCGTTCCATTTACCGACCCGCTCACAGGCATCACGCTCTCGGCCGCCGACATCCAGACGGCTCAGGACGCGCTTGGCGTAACGCAGGGCTTCCCGCGTGACAAGAACAACTGGGCGCCGCGCGTCGGATTTGCATGGGACGTCACGGGCAAGGGCTCTACGGTGATCCGCGGGGCGATCGGGCGGTTCTTTGACCATCCGCTGCTCGTGGTCGCCTTTAACTCGAACATCGCCGACGGCTCGCAGCAGCAGCAGGCGACGCTGCTGCCCATAGGCGGGCCATCGCCGACGGGCCTCTTTAACGCATTTCAGGTGTTTCACGGCACGGTCTGCAACCGCGGAACGGCCACCAGCCCGTATTGTGCCGCCGCCCTCGCGGCCGCGCCGCCGGGCACGCGAACGCCCGCAATTGCTCAGTCGGCTAACTACCTCTTTGGACAGCAGCGTTTTGATCCGTCAACCTTCACAGGCTTTGGGCCGATCCTGCCGTTTACGCTGCACGTTGCAAAGGATTTCCAGTATCCTGACGCGCTGCAGGGCAATATCACCTTTGAGCAGGCCTTGGGGCGCAACACGCTGCTGACGGCAAGCTATATCAGGGTCAACGTCAAGCACCTCGCTCATCCGGGCGATGCTAATCAGGTGGATCAGACGGCGCTGGTCGAGAATTTCCGCCGCTTCTTTGGCGGCCCGCCGCCGAGCCTGTCGGCAGCCGCCTTTGGCATCAGCATTCCATCATCGGCCAGCGATCCGCGCGTCGTGGCATGTCCGCCGGGCGTTCCGGCACCGCTCTGCTTTACCAATCTGGCTGCGACTTGGGCGGCGATCGTTCCGGGCTTTATCGCCGCACCGGTCGCTAATCTCAACAGCCGCGTCATCAGCCCTATCGCGGCGGATTATTTCCGCCAGCTTGGGCCCAACTACTTCTTTGTCAAGGCCCTCACCGGGCTTAACAAGGCGCAGTTTGACCCGCTGCTCGCGGGCACTCTTCGCACTGTCGGGCCGATCAATCCTTACGGTTCGGTCAACGCCCAGGCCTCGGACGGCAAGTCGGACTACAAGGCGCTGAATCTCGAGCTCAAGAAGCGCTTCTCAAACAGCATGCAGTTCCTCGCCTCCTACACCTGGTCACACTCGGTCGATGATTCGTCCGATCTGCAGACGCTGCTGCTGCCGCAGGACCTTCGCAATATGGGCGGCGAGCGTTCGGATTCGCTCTTTGACCAGCGGCATCGCTTTGTGTTCAGCGGCTTTATGTCCACGCCCGAATCATGGCGTTCAAAGGGCGGATTCAAGAGCTTCCTGCACGGATTCACCTTTGCACCGATCGTCGAATACGGCTCGGGCCGCCCGTTCAATATCCTCGCCGTCGGCGACGCGAATGGCGACTTTAACTCGTCAAACGAGCGTCCCAGCGTCCGCTCTGACGGCACGCTTTGCCAGACGGGCGTCGATCCCGACTGCTTTACGGGCGTCTTCCCGACCACGCCAAACCTGCCTCGCAACATGGGCATCACGCACGATTACCTGTCGTTTGACGCCCGATTGACAAAGCGGATCAAGTTTGGCGAGCGCGTCTCGCTCGATCTGATCGCGGAGGGCTTCAATCTCCTCAATCGTTTTAACGAGGCGTCGGCCAACCCGTTCTATCAAGTCGTCAATGCCTTTGACAAACGAGCAGGAAACGGTAAATACTATAGCCAGCCCCAAGCTGCATTTGACCCGAGACAGTTTCAGTTTGGCGTCAAGGTAGGCTTTTAGGGCAGTTAGTTCTCCACTCTGGTCCGCCGGACGGCTGCAATGTCGTCCGGCTTTTTTGTGTCTTCTGTTGCCGCTGCCTTCAGGTTGGGCTAAAGCCCAATATGAGAGCCGACGCCAACCGTTCGCTAACGCGAACGGCAATTTGATATACCTGACGTAATGTCCCTCGCCGAACAGATAAAACGCGCCGCTCGCGACATTGGCTTTGACGCTGTCGGCATAGTCGCGGCCGAACCACTCAAGACCGAGGGTGAGCATCTGCGCGGCTGGCTCGGCCGTGAATTTCACGGCACGATGTCGTGGATGGCACGCGAGCCCGAAAAACGATCCGACCCGCGCCTGCTGATGCCCGGCGTCAAGTCGATCGTGGTCGTCCTCCACAACTACTACACGCCGCACGAACACGCCCCGACAGGCAAGATTTCACGCTATGCCTGGGGCGACGACTATCATGACGTTCTGCGCGAAAAGCTTCACCACCTGCTCGACCGGATCAAAGCGCAAAAGCCCGATGTAAACGCCAAGATCTGCGTCGATACCACGCCCTTTATGGACAAAGCATGGGCCGTGCGTGCGGGGCTCGGCTGGCTCGGCAAACACAGCAATCTCATAACGACCACGCACGGATCGTGGGTATTTATCGGCTCGCTCCTGCTCGATATCGAACTCGACTACGACACCGAGACCATCACCGACCATTGCGGCACGTGCACCGCCTGCATCGATGCCTGCCCGACCGATGCTATTGTCGAGCCATACGTCGTCGATTCGAATAAATGCATCTCATACGCCACGATCGAACTTCGTGACGAACATCTGCCCATCGACACCGCCGGCTGGCTCTACGGCTGCGACATCTGCCAGGACGTCTGCCCGTGGAACCGATTTGAACAACCAACGGCCGAACCTCGCTTTTCGCCGCGCCACGGTGAGACCTCACTGTCACCCGAAACCGTTCTTTCGCTCGATCACGAGGAGTATGTAAATCGCTTCCGCCGCTCCGCCATCAAACGGGCCAAACTATCCGGCCTAAAACGCAACGCCGCCGCGTTGGAGAAGAAGATTCACCACAGAGGCACAGAGGACACAGAGAAATAGCAAACAGATCAGTATTACACTCGACGGTTGGCTTCCACTCAACGGCTATCTGATCTCTCTGTGTCCTCTGTGCCTCTGTGGTGAATCTCCGCTGGTGTATCATTGAGTTGTGCCGCTGCACGACGCTCACAACCGAACGATCCGCGATCTGCGAATCTCGCTGACCGACAGGTGCAATTTTCGCTGCTTTTACTGCCTGCCGCATGGTGAGCCGGCTTGGGCCAGCCGCGAGACGCTGCTCACGTTCGAGGAACTCGAACGCCTCGTCAGCATCTTTGTCGATCTCGGCATTGAGAAGATACGCCTGACCGGCGGCGAGCCTTTGATACGCCGCGATGTTCCGGTGCTGGTCGAGAAATTCGCACGGCTCAAACCGCGGCTAAAGGACATTGCGCTTACGACCAACGGCTACGACTTTCCTCGTCATGCCGATGCGCTGCGTGATGCCGGGCTCGACCGCGTTACGCTGAGCCTCGATACGCTCGACCGACAAAAATTCATCAATATCACCGGCGTCGATGCGCTGGAGCGCGTTTACGCGGCCATTGATAAGGCGAAAGCGCTCGGCTTCGAGCCCGTCAAGGTCAATGCCTGCATCGTCCGCGGCCGCAACGACGATGAACTCGTCGATTTCGCCCGATTTGCCCGCGAACACGCCGTCTCATTCCGCCTTATCGAATATATGCCGCTCGACAGCGGCCGCGAATGGACGCGCGATGCGATGGTCTCAGGCCGCGAGATACGCGACGCGATCAATGAGGCCTTTCCGCTGGAACTGAAAGAAACGTCCCGCGGCACGGGCACCGCGTGGAATTACGTCTTTGCCGACGGCTCGCCCGGCGAGATCGGCATCATCGCGCCCGTCACCGAGATGTTCTGCGGCCAATGCTCGCGCATCCGCCTAACCGCCGACGGCCAGATCCGCACGTGCCTGTTCTCAACCACCGAACACAACCTTCGCGATGTCGCCCGCTCAGGCGCGTCGGACGACGAGATCGCCCGTTTCATCGAGCAGACCGTCCTCCAAAAAGAGCCTCGCCACCACATCAACGACGCGACGTTTGTCCAGCCGGAGCGGACGATGAGTTTTATTGGGGGTTAGATCTCTTCTCGGCGTTTCTCTGCGAAGGTCTCTGCGACCTCCGCGTGGAATTCTCAGAAACCCCGGATTCCACGCAGAGAACGCCGAGTCTCAGACGCTGAGATCGCAGTGAGGAATTGTCGGCTCGCCTTGCGGTATTAAGCTCTCACCTTGGAATCTTTTGCGACTTTAACCAAAAGCCGCAGAGCTTCATTCACGGATTCAGACGTGGGAAAGGATTTTGCCACATCGGGCGCGAGCGTGACGGTAACCTTGTTACTCTTGCGTCGTCCAGGGCCGCGAGCTACAAGGGTTAGCTGACTGAAGTCATACTCGGGCCGCAGTTCGTCATTTGCCTCAGATTTCTTCTTCATAATATCTTCGTTCAGTCCGTGTAGCCTTTCTTGCAGTTATCAACCGAGTCAGGCTCGACCGTTCGGTATAAGCGACAACGAGCAGTCTATTCCTATTTGATGCGCCAAGCGCAATAAATCGAGCTTCTTTTTTCGAGTGATCGGGGTCGGCAAATATCAAATAGAATGGATCCTGAAAGACTGTTTGGGCTTCTTCAAACGAGACCTTGTGCTTCGCCCGATTCGACTTCGCCTTATCATCGTCCCATTCAAATTTCATCTCGAAAAACTAGAGGCGATTATACATTAAGACGATCACAACCTCTCAAACCTCGCCTGAAAGAATCGTAGATACTTCGGCTCATAGACCATCTTGAGGCCGCGTGCGCTTTCGCGGTTCTCGTAAACGGCGCGGACCGATTCGGCGACGACGTCCATGTGGGCTTGGGTATAAACGCGTCGCGGGATCGTGAGCCGTGCGAGTTCGAGCTTGGGATAATGATGATCGCCGGTCACGGGGTCGCGTCCGGCCGAGGCGATGCCGCGCTCCATCGAGCGTATGCCCGAGTCGAGATACAGCTCGGCGGCGAGCGTCTGTGCGGGGAACTTTATCTGTTCCAGATGCGGATAAAAAGCCTTGGCGTCAAGAAAGATCGCATGCCCGCCGACGGGATGCACGATCGGTATGCCCCATGTGGTCAGCAGTTGGCCGAGGTAGAGCACCTGGCCGATGCGCGAATTGACGTGCTCGTCCTCGACGCTCTCGGCGATACCGATGGCCATCGCCTCCATGTCGCGTCCCGCCAGGCCGCCGTATGTGTGCAGCCCTTCGTAAACGACGACGAGGTTGCGCAGCTCTTCAAACATTTCGCGGTCGTTGATCGCCAGCCAGCCGCCGATGTTGACGAGGTTGTCTTTCTTTGCGCTCATCCACGCGCCGTGCGAGTACGAGCAAAATTCCTTCAGTATTTCGGCGATCGTCTTGTCCGCATAGCCCTCTTCTCGCTCGCGTATGAACCAGGCGTTCTCGACCAGCCGCGTCGCGTCGAGATACAGCCTGATACCGTATCGATCGACGATCTCGCGAACGGCGCGCACGTTTTCCATACTCACGGGCTGTCCGCCGGCCATGTTGACCGTGCCCGCGAGGCTGACGTAGGCGATATTCTCAGCGCCTTTTTCCTTGATCAGCGAGTCGAGCTTGTTGAGGTCGATATTGCCTTTGAAAGGATGCAATACTTTCGGGTCGTGGGCCTCGTCAATGATCACATCGACAAAGATGCCCCCGGCGAGCTCCTGATGCAGCCGCGTCGTCGTAAAATACATATTGCCGGGCACGAATTGCCCTCGCTTGATCGCGACCTGGCTGATCAGGTGCTCGGCCCCGCGGCCCTGATGTGTAGGGACGACGAATTCATAGCCGTAGTA